>NZ_JCAFST010000009.1:0-200236 GCF_059369535.1 Stenotrophomonas sp. YJH_SMC_122
TATCGACGTTAAGGTGCGGGATGGGGATCGCTCGGCTCGTCTGTCGGCTGCTATCCGCAGATATCATGTTGACGGTCCCTCCACCCTGGCTCCTACATACCGCGTAGGAGCCGGGAGGAACATACAAGCCCATGCTCGGCTGCCGCTGGTGAAATGCCGGAAACTGCAGAGCCGAGCGTGGGCTCGGCTCTACAGGGAAGGCAGTGTCGACCAAGGTCGACACTCACCATTCAAATCAACAGATCAGCCGCAATCAGAACGCCGGCAGCACCGCGCCCTTGTACTTGGTCTCGATGAAGGCCTTTACCTGCGGGCTGGTCAGGGCCTTGGCCAGCTTCTGCACACGGGCGTCGTCCTTGTTGTCCGGGCGCGCGACCAGGAAGTTCACGTACGGCGAATCCTTGCTCTCGATCGCCAGCGCATCCTTGGTCGGGTTGAGGCCGGCGTCCAGCGCGTAGTTGGTGTTGATCAGGGCCAGATCGACCTGGTCCAGCACGCGCGGCAGCATCGCCGAGTCCAGCTCGCGGAACTTCAGGTTCTTCGGGTTGGCGGTGATGTCACGCTGGGTCGACAGCGCGTTGGCCGGGTCCTTCAGTTCGATCACGCCGGCCTTGTGCAGCAGGATCAGCGCGCGGCTGTTGTTGCTCGGATCGTTCGGGATCACCACGTCGGCACCGTCGCGCAGCTCGGCCAGCGACTTGACCTTGCGCGAGTACGCACCGAACGGCTCGATGTGCACGCCGATCACCTTCACCAGGTCGGTCTTGCGGTCGCGGTTGTAGGCATCCAGGTACGGCTCGGTCTGGAAGTAGTTGGCGTCCACCTGCTTCTGCACCAGCTGGTCGTTGGGCTGCACGTAGTCGTTGAATACGCGCACGTCCAGGTCCACGCCTTCCTGTTTGAGGATCGGCTTGACCACCTCGAGGATCTCGGCATGCGGCACGGCCGTGGCGGCCACCACCAGCTTCTGCGAGGGCTCGCCGGACTTGCCGCAGGCGGTCAGGGCCAGCGCAGCGGCGAGCAGGGACAGCAACAGGGTCTTCTTCATGGGGGACGGGGTTCTCGGGGGAGTGTCAGGATTTTTCGTAGTTGCTCAGGGCCAGCTCAAGCAGCGCCTTGGCCTGCTCGCGCAGCATGATCGGCTCGATGATCTCGGCATCCGAACCATAGTGCAGCACGTCCATCAGCAACTCACGCGAGACGCTGTACGGCACCTTCAGTTCGTAGCGGCCATCGGCCAGGAAACGACCCTGCTGCTTGGAATGCCAGTGCTCGTCGGCCACCCAGCGCGCAGCCTTGGCGCTGAACAGGATGGTCGCCCAGCCCTTCGGCGCACCCGAAAAAATGCCATAGCTGGCGCCGAGCTGCTCGTCCAGCTCGCTGTCTGCGACATCGCGGGCGGCACTGTCGATTACCCGTGCCTTGTGGATGCGGTCCACCGCGAAACTGCGCAGCGCCTCGCGGTCATGGTCCCAGGCGTCCAGGTACCAGTTGTCGCGGTAGTGGGTGAGGCGCTGCGGCGAGACGGTGCGCTTGGTCGGCTCATCGGTGGAGCGGGCGCGGTACTCGAACGCCAGCTGGCGGCGCTCCAGCACCGCCGAGGCCACGCTGCGGAAGCTGCCTTCGTCGAACTTGCGGCCACGGTGCGGAATCACCCGCACGCGGTCGACCGGCCAACTGGAAACACCGGCCTGCGCCGCCAGCAGGCTCTCGATGCGCTGCTGCAGCGGCGCCAGTACCGACGACAACACGCCACCGCCGGTGCGCGCCAGCAGGTGTTGCGAGGCCAGCAGGGCATGCAGCTCCTCCGAGCTGAGCCACAGGCCGGGCAGCTCGAAGCGGTCGCTCTCGTCGGCCTGGTAACGGAAGCCCGCCTCGCCGTCGCCCTCGATCGGTGCCATCAGCGCATCGCGCAGGAAGGCCAGGTCGCGGTAGACGGTGGCACGGGAACAACCGAGCTTGTCCTGCAGGGTCGCCACCGTCACCGGATAGCGCGCGGACTTGAGCAGACGATGCAGGGCGGTGATGCGTTCGTATCGGTCCATACCCCCGATTATGTCCGAGTCGCGGGTCTTGTGTGGGACGTTTGGGCTATCGTGGTCGCCCCCACCCCATGGAATGCCCGATGCGCCGGTTGCCTGCCCTGTTCCTGCTGGCCTGCCTGCTGCTGGCTGCCTGCGATCGCGCACCGGCGCCGGCGGGCACCGAGGCCCCGGTACCCGCCGCCGATCCGGCACAGGCGGTGCTGGGCGCCAGCCAGCGTTTCGCCGCCCTGCGCAGCTTCCACGCCGAACTGGAGGTGCTGGGCGCGCCGCAGCCGGTACGCAGCGCCATGGACTTCGTTGCACCCGACCGTTTCCGGGTGGAGACCCCGGCCGGGCCGCAGACCATCATCGGCGACACCCTGTTCCTGCAGGCCGACGGTGCGATCCGCCAGGTGCCGGCCCCTCCCGGCCTGCTCGAGCAGTGGCGCAACCCGCTGCCGGCCGACGCCCTGCCCGCCGACCTGAAGGCCGAAGACCTCGGCCGCCAGGCGCTGGACGGGGTCGAGACCCGTCACTACCGGCTGCGCGGCAGCCAGCCCGGCGAACGCCTGGAGTACTGGGTGGACGCCCAGGGCCTGCCACGCCAGATCGTGCGCAGCGGCAGCAGCAATGGCCGCAGCTTCCAGCTCCGCCTGCGCTATTCGCGCTTCAACGACCCCGCATTGCGTGTCGATCTGCCCTGAATAGGCGATCGCGGCAACGTTCGCTGAAGCACGCTTTGGATCGATTCGGACCGCCATCACGCTTCCAGTATCATCACCGGCTGTTAACCGTTCCGGAGAAGCCTCGATGTCCCTGCGCGTGTCCCTGCTGATCCCCCTGCTGCTGTGTGCACCGCTCGCATACGCGCAGGATGCCTCCGAACTGGCGGCGATGTCCTCGCCGTGGAGTGGCAGCGGCGGCGAGCTCGGCTTTGCCTCGGCACGCGGCAACAGCAGCACCGAGAGCTTCAACGGCCGCCTGCGCCTGCGCTACACCGACGGCGACTGGGTGCACAGCATGGACCTGTTCGGCCTGCGCTCCAGCTCCAAGGTGACCGAGACCAACGACGACGGCACCACCACCCGCCGCAGCAACACCACCGCCAACCGCTACACCGGCAGTGCGGGCAGCGCACTGCAGCTGGGCGAGCACCGCCAGCTGACCGCCACGGTGCGTACCGAGCGCGACGACTTCGCCACCTACGACCGCCAGAGCTCGTTCGGTCTGGGTTACGGCACCCGCCTGTGGAACACCGAGCGCTTCTCGTTCGACGCGCAGATCGGCCCCGGCGTGCGCCGTACCCACAGCACCGAGGATGACCGCACCCGTACCGGCATGATCGGCCGTGGCTTGTTCGACCTGAAGTACTCGCTGACCGACAACACCGACCTGGTGAACACGCTGCTGGTCGAGTCCGGTTCGTACAACACCTTCGGCCAGAACGACTTCGGTGTCTCGGTGAGCATGAACGAGCACCTGGCGCTGAAGGCCGGTTGGCAGGCGCGTTACAACAGCGACGTCGCTGTCGACAAGCGCAAGACCGATACGCTGACCACGATGAACGTGGTCTACAAGTTCAAATAAGCAGAACGGGCGCCCAGGGCGCCCGTTCTTCTTTCGGTAGTGCCGGCCGCTGGCCGGCAACTGCACTCAATCGGGGCAAGAGGTTGCCGGCCAGTGGCCGGCACTACCCGCGATGGCTCAGACGTTCAGCAGTTCGCCAGCACCATCGTCCAGCAGCAGCCGCGCCACCTGCTGGCCCAGCGCCTCCGGATCCCGGGCCGGGCCCACCGCTTCGGCACGCACGGCGCGGCCATCACTGGCGCTGCCGACCAGGCCCTGCAGGTGCAGGTCGTCGCCCTGCCACTGCGCGATCGCCGCCACCGGCACGTGGCAGCTGCCATGCAGCGCACGGTTCATCGCCCGCTCGGCTTCCACGCAGGCGCGCGTAGCAGCGTCATCAAGCGTGGCGAACAGCGCCATCAGGCGCGTATTGCCTCCGTCGCACTCTACCGCCACCGCGCCCTGCGCCGGCGCCGGCAGCCATTGTGGCGGCTGCAGGCGTGCGACGATACGCTCGCCCAGGCCCAGGCGCTCCAGGCCGGCCACGGCCAGCACGATGGCGTCGTAGCCACCGTTGTCGAGCTTGGCCAGGCGGGTGTTGACGTTGCCGCGCAGATCCAGCAGTTCGAGGTCCGGGCGCAGCGCGCGCAGCTGGGCCTGGCGGCGCAGCGACGACGTGCCGACCCGCGCGCCGATCGGCAACGCGTCCAGCGAGGCATACAGGTTGGAGACGAATCCATCGGCCGGGTCGTGCCGGGTCAGCATCGCCGGCAGTGCGAAGGGCGCGTCCAGTTCCATCGGCACATCCTTCAGCGAGTGCACGGCGCAGTCGGCCTCACCCCGCAGCATGGCCAGCTCCAGTTCCTTCAGGAACAGGCCCTTGCCACCGATGGCGGCCAGCGAGCGGTCCAGCACCTCGTCACCGCGGGTGCTCATCGGCACCAGTTCCACATGCAGGCCAGGGTGGGCCTGGCGCAGGCGGTCGGCGACGTGTTCGCTCTGCCAGAGGGCGAGCGGGCTCTTGCGGGTAGCGATGCGGACAGTTTCCATCCGGTCATTATCGCGCCTTCGGCGCGGATACGGCCAACGGCGGAGCCCCTCGTGGCTGGTGCATCGGCTGGATCTATCGCGCTTGGCCGGGCGGGGTGGGTTCGCGGGGGACGCCGTGAATCCGTCCGTGGAGGCTTGGCCGCGGCATCCATGCCGCGGACACCCCCGCGAACCCACCCCGCCCGGCCTTTGACAGTTTCCGTGTGCGCCAGCCACGGAAGATCAAAAAAAAAAGAGTGCAGAAGCAAAGGCAACAGCCGACGGCTTCCGGGGTCAGATCCCTTTTCCGCAGGAAAAGGGATCTGACCCCTCTTCCCCCCTCGATAACAACAATGCCCTTGCCGTCCGTCACCGGGAAATTCGCGAGGGTGAGGCGGGATGGGCGGGCGGGACCGTTGGCGCCATCGAGCCCCCATGGATGGGTTTACGGCGTGTCCCGCCCGCCCATCCCGCCTCACCCAACACGCAACAACACAGAGCCGACAACCCGCTGTTGCTGTTGCTGTTGATTTCACAGCAGTCGCGGCCGCAGGCCGCGCGGACCACTCACAGATGCCGCAGTTCCTGCTTCAGCATCGCCACGCACCGGCGGCTGACTTCCAGCGGCTGCTTGCCATGCCGCAATACCGCCTGCACCTGCCCGCCCGAGCCTCGACGCAGCTCCACCAGCTCGTGGCGTGCCACCAGGCAGTTGCGATGGATGCGGATGAAACGACTGGCGAACTCTTCTTCCAGCGACTTCAGCGATTCCTCGATCAGGTCCTCGCCGCGCGCGTGGTGCACCACCACGTACTTCTCCTCGGCCTGCAGGTAGTGGATATCGTCCAGCGGAATCAGGCGCAGGCTGCCGCGCAGGCGTGCGCACAGCACGCTGCGTGCCTGCTGCCCGCTGTGCTCCTGTGGCTGACCATCGCGGCCGGCCAGGAACGTGCGCGCACGTGCGATCGCCGCCGCCAACCGTTCGGCACGCACTGGCTTCATCAGGTAGTCGATCGCTGCAGCCTCGAACGCCGACAGCGCATGCGCATCGTAGGCGGTGCAGAACACCACCGCTGGCCGGGGTTCGAAGCTGGCCAGGTGGCGGGCCGCTTCCAGGCCATCCAGCCCGGGCATCGCGATATCCAGCAGGACCAGGTCCGGCTGCAGCTCCGCGCACGCGTGCAGGGCCTGCTCGCCGTTGCCGGCCTCGGCCACCACGTCCACGCCGTCCTGTGCCGCCAACAGGCTGCGCAGGCGCTCGCGCGCCAGTGGTTCGTCATCGGCGATGACTACCCTCACGATCGTTCCCTCACTGGATCGGCACTGTCACCTGGCAGGCATAGTAGCCCTCGCTCCAGCCAGCCGTCATCCGCGCCGCGCTGCCGAAGCGCCAGGCCAGCCGATGGCCGATGCTGTGCTGGGCATGGCCGGCGCCGCGTGCCAGCGCCAGCCCCGGCGCCTGCGGATCGGGTGCCGGGTTGCGTACGCGGATCTGCAGCTCATTGCCCTCGCGCGCCAGCTGCAGTGCGATGGTGCCGCCGTCGGGCAGGCGCGAGATGCCATGCAGCACGGCATTTTCCACCAGCGGCTGCAGCACCAGCCTTGGCAAGGGCAGGTCCCATGGCAGCGGCTCGTCGCGCTGCCAACGCACCTGCAGGCGTTCGCCCAGGCGCAGCGATTCGATCGACAGGTAGCGCTCGGCCAGCTCGCATTCGTCGCGCAGGGTGGAATCGCCCTCGCCCGCCCCAAGCGCGGCACGGAACAGATCGGACAGGTCCAGCACCGCGCGCTCGGCGACTGCCGGGTCACGATGCAGCAGGCTGGCGATCAGGTTCATGCTGTTGAACAGGAAGTGCGGGCGGATACGCGCCTGCAGCGCGTCGGCCTGCGCGCGCGCGTTGGCCTGCACCTGCGCGGCCCAGCGATCGCTTACGTAGAAGTAGCGCAGCGCCAGCGCGGCGATCAGCGCCGTGGTTGCCGCGCTGCCGAGGGTGAAACGCCAGAAGCTGATGCCACTGGCGAAGTTGTCGCCCAGCACCGCGTACAGCGCGTGCACGATGCCGGCGCAGACCACCGCGATCAGGGTGGCCAGCACGGTCGCCGCAATGGCGCCCAGCACCGGCGGCAGCCGCGACAGGGCCTGCCGCAGCAGGCAAAGGCTGGCGGTCACCGCCAGCGCCAGCCACAGCGCGAATCCGCTGGCCGACAGCAGTTCGCCGAAGGTCCAGTGACGGCTGCCGTCCGGCGCCAGCGCCAGTACCACCACCACCAGCTCGGCCAGGCCGAGCATCGCCGCCAGCCGTGGCAGGCGGCACAGTTCCGGCATCCACGGTGGTGTGCTGGCCGGCGACATGGCTCAGGCGGCGCCCAGGCGTTCCTGCAGCCAGTCAGCCAGTGCCTGGATCTCCTCGGCATAGACCTGGTGGGCCATCGGGTAACTGTGCCACGCCACGTCCAGGCCCAGCGTACGCAGCGCCTGCGCGCTGTGCGCGGCGACGGCCTGCGGGATCACCGGGTCGCCACTGCCATGGGCCATGAACACCGGCACCTGCACCGCGCCGTCAACACGCGTGGCGCTGTCGGCTTCGGGCAGATAGGTCGACAGCGCGATCAGGCCGGCCAGTGGCGCGGTACGCGACAGCGCGGCAGTCAGGATGATCGCCCCACCCTGCGAGAAGCCTGCCAGGAACATCTTCTCCGGCGCGATGCCGCGCTCGATCTCGCGCGCGATCAGTGCGTCCAGCTGCACCACCGATTCCTGCACGCCGGCCATGTCGGCGCGCGAACGGAAGTCCATGCCCACGATGTCGTACCAGCCGCGCATCGGCACGCCGTTGTTGATGGTGATCGGCCGCACGGGTGCGTGCGGGAACACGAAGCGCAGCGCCGGCCAGTGCGGCCGCACCAGTTCCGGCACGATCGGCGCGAAATCATGGCCGTCGGCGCCGAGGCCGTGCAGCCAGATCACCGACCACTGCGGCGAGGCGCCGGTTTCCTGTTCCACCGTTTGCAGCATGATGCGGCTCCTTCAAGTTCGAGCCGCATTATGCCGCCGGCGCGGGGCAATCAGTACAGCGGCGGTTGCTCGGCCGCTTCCCGCCGCAGCTGCGCGGCGCGTACCAGCACCGGTGGCGGAATGTTCTCTTCGGGAATATCGAGCAGGCCGAGGCGATGCAGGAAAGCACCGGGGCCGCGCGAGGAGGTCAGCGCCACCACCGGAACGGCCAGAACCATACCGATCACCACCGGCGCCATCCAGGCCGCCAGCGACGGCGATACCGCCCAGGCCAGCACGCCCATGAAGGCGCCGAACACACCCAGGCCACCGTAGCCACGGATCAACGCCATCCACGAGATGCCGCCGTCGTCACGCTGCTGCGCATCCCAGCCGGAATCGCGCCCGGACAACACTTCGGCCACGCCGCGTGACTGCACGTACATCACCACCGGCGCCATCAGCGCGGCCAGCACGGTTTCCACCAGCATCGATACGAAGGCACGGATCGGACCGCCACAACCGCGGCGGTCGACCGGGTCCAGCAGCATTGCCAGGTAGCCGAGCACCTTGGGCAGCAGCAGCACCGCCATGGTGGCGGCGAACAGGCGCACCACCTGCTCTTCATCCTGTGCGCGCCAGTACACGCTGGGCGACAGGTGCAGCAGGGCGTTGAAATCAATGCCTTCCTGGAACAGCGGGATGGCGATGCCGATCAGCATCAGCATCGCCCACATCGGTGCGGTGAAATAGTGGCCGATGCCGATCAGCATGTGCGTGCGGCTGATCCAGTGCAGGCCGCGGCTGCCGACCACCTTGCCGTGCTGCAGGTTGCCCTGGCACCAGCGGCGGTCGCGCACCAGCAGGTCGGTCAGCGTCGGCGGGCCTTCCTCGTAGCTGCCACCAAGGTAGGGCACCATGTGCGCGGCCCAGCCGCCACGGCGCATCAGCGCTGCTTCGACGAAGTCGTGGCTGAGCACGTGGCCGCCGAACGGCTTGCGCCCCGGCAGCGCCGGCAGGCCGGCGTGGTCGGCGAAGGCGCGGGTGCGGATGATCGCGTTGTGGCCCCAGTAATTGCTTTCGGCGCCATGCCACCACGCCACGCCACGGGCGATCACCGGCCCGTACACGCGCCCGCCGAACTGCTGCATGCGCGCGAACAGGGTGCGGCCGCCGATCACCGACGGCAGGGTCTGGATCAGTCCGACGTCGGCGTTGTGTTCCATGCCGGCCACCAGGCGCACGATGCTGTCGCCGGTCATCAGGCTGTCGGCGTCAAGGATCAGCATCTGCGGGTAGGCACCGCCGAAGCGGCGGACCCAGTCGGCGATGTTGCCGGCCTTGCGCCCGCTGTTGTCACCACGGCGTCGATAGAACAGGCGCGCCTGCCCCTCCGGCACACGCTCGCGCAGCTCGGCGAACACCTGTTCCTCGGCAGCAGCGATGTCCTCGCGGCGGGTGTCGCTGAGCACGAAGAAGTCGAAGCGGTCGAGCTGGCCGGTGGCCGCCACCGACTCGTAGATCGCTTGCAGGCCCGCCAGCAGGCGGCGCGGGTCTTCGTTGTAGGTCGGCATCAACAGCGCAGTACGGCTGTGCACGGCCGGCAACGGCTTGTCCGGGTCGATGCCGAGCCGATAGCCCCGGTCGAACACCGCGGTCAGGAAGCCGGCCAGGGCGCTGGCAAACGAGAGCGCGATCCAGGCAAACAGGCCGACGAACAGCACCAGCAGGCAGGCTTCGAGCACGCTGATGCCATTGGCCGACAGCACCCGCCACATCATCCGCGTAGCCACCGCGGTCATGCCGAGCGTGCCACCAAACAGGTACAGCCGGCGCAGGCCGATCAGGCGCGGCGAGGTGCGATGGCGCCGGACCTTCAGTGCGCCTTCGCGCAGGGTCTGTTCGGGCATCGGCAACGGCGATTCAGCGGGCAGCAGCGCCCAGCCGGCATCGAGCCGGGGCGTTCCTGCTTCCGCATGGATGGTCTGCACCCCCATCGTCGCTTACTCCGCGCCGTCGGCACGGCCGGCCATCCCGGCCGGGCTGCATGCACCAAGGTTCCCGGCGCGCTTTCCCGGCGCCCGCACTTGTCCTGGCTGTGTCGGCCTCACGCCGCACAGTCGATGTCTGTCACTACCGGAACCCACACGATCTCCAACGGGGCGGAATCGAAAATGCGGCCCAGTCTAGGGCCCAGAATGTAAGCCGGGTGCGAAGGTCTACACCGGGATTTGTCCCCATTCAGCAAGTAGCAGGCGATCACGCCAGGGCATGGCCAGATGTCACGGCATCGCCCCCGATACTGGATCGTAACAAACGCGAACGGTTATCATTTCATTAACCAGGCAGGTCACCGTCTTCCGCACGGCCGCGACCCACCCAGCTGCGCCGGTCCAGACCGCGCACCCGATGACCCACGGAAGGGGTGGCTGCCTGCTGTCTACCTGCGCCTGCTGCTTCCACCGGGTCACCCCACCCCCCATGGAAGCCGTCATGTCCCTGTCGTCCCGTTCCCGTTCCGCGCGCCTGCCGCGCACCCGCCTGGCCACCGCCCGCCTGACCACCGCCTGCCTGCTGGCCTTGCCCGGCCTGGCCGCCGCAGAGGCCGCCGCCGATGCCTCCACCAAGGACCTGGATACCGTGGTGGTCACGGCTTCAGGCAGCCAGCAGTGGATCAAGGATGCCCCGGCCAGCATCAGCGTGATCGGTCGCGAGGACATCGAGCGCCAGCCGGTACCGGACCTGGCCGCCCTGCTTAGCCGCGTACCGGGCGTGACCGGCGGCCTCAGCGCCGTCGGCGAGCAGTCCAAGATCAAGCTGCGTGGCATGCCGTCCAACTACACGCTGGTGCTGGTGGACGGCAAGCGCATGGGCAGCTCGGCCTCGACCCACTATCGCCCCGACCTCGGCCGCCAGGACCTGAACTGGATCTCTCCGGACCAGATCGAGCGCATCGAGGTGGTGCGCGGGCCGATGTCGTCGCTGTATGGCTCCGATGCGATGGGCGGGGTGATCAACATCATCACCCGGCGCATCGGCGACGAATGGAACGGCAGCGCCACCCACAGCTACACCCGCCCGGCTGACGGCAAGCGCGGCGATACCCAGCAGATCGGCGCCACTTTCTCCGGACCGCTGGGCGAACGCTTCGGCCTGCGCATCGGCGCCAACAGCATGCGCCGCGATTCGGACCGCTCCAACGGCGGTGTCTACGGCAATGCCTATGCAGGCGAGAAGGATCGCAATGTCGATGCGCTGCTGCAGTGGAAGCTGAGCGACGCACAGGAACTGTCACTGGAAGCCGGGCACGGCGTGCAGCAGGCCTTCATCGATGCGTCGCTGGAAAAGCAGGACGAAGGTGCCTGGGGTGCCAGTGAGCTCAAGCGCAGCTCGCTGGCGCTCAACCACGATGGCAGGTGGCGCTTCGGCAATTCGAAGATCAGTGCGTACTGGACCGAGTACAAGAACGACATCGGTGCTGCCGGCCGTTCCGAAGCGACCGATACGATCATCGAGGGCAGCCTGACCACGCCGTTCACCCTCGGCGTTGAGCACCAGTTCGCCGCAGGCGGCCAATGGAAGCGGCAGGAGCTGACCAACACCGACACCATCGGCCGCGCGCCGATCGACTATGCCGGCAACGCGGTCAGCGGCTCCACTCTGGACGTGGACACCTGGGCGCTGTTTGCCGAGGACGAGCTGAAACTGCACCGCACCCTGGCCCTGACCGTGGGCGCGCGCCTGGACCATCACGAGCAGTTCGGCGGCCACGTCAGCCCGCGTGCGTACCTGGTGTGGCACCCTGCCAAACAGTGGACGATCCGCGGTGGCGTCTCCAAGGGCTTCCGTGCGCCCAGCCTGACCGAGAATTCGGCCAGTGCCGCTACCCAGTCCGGGGGCCGCGGCTGCACCTCGCTGATTCCGCTGGGCTACACCCGCGGCGGGTGCTACATGGCCGGCAACCCGGACCTGGATCCGGAGACCAGCACCAACCGCGAGATCGGCATCAGCTTCGACAATGACCTGATCGATGTCGGCGTGACCTATTTCCACACCGACTTCCGGAACAAGATCGAATACGCACCGCTGGGCCGGTTCAATGGCATCTGGTGGACGCGCATGAGCAACGTACAGCGCGCGCGCACCCGCGGCATGGAAGGCAACCTCAACGTCCGCTTCGGCGAGCAGTGGCGCTGGCGCACCTCGGCGACCTGGATGAAGGAAGCCAAGAATCTGACCACCGGCCGCAACCTGATCGATACGCCGGAGTTCTCCGGCTATTCGTCGCTGGACTGGACGCCCAGCACGGTGTTTTCCGGCAGCCTGTCGGCGCAGTACACCGGCAAGCAGACCGGCACCGCCACGACCTTCCTCAAGGCCTATACCCTGTATGACCTGACCGCGGCATGGAACGTCAACCAAGTGCTGACCCTGCGCGGTGGCGTCAGCAACCTGGCCGACAAGAAGCTGTATGCGGAAGGCTCCACCGACTACTTCGTCGCCGGGCGCAGCTACTTCCTGAGCATGACCGCGCGGTTCTGACCGGCGGCACGCGCCGTGATCGCGCTGGCGACATGCCAGCGCGATCGACGGTGTTGCCGGTTACTCGCTTTCCAGCGCGGCCGGTGCCGCATCCCGCGTGGCGGCCGTGCGCGCACGGTCCATCGCCACCGCCAGTTGCTGGCGTGCGAGCAGTTGTTGTGCCTGCACCACTTCAGGTGTCGGCAGGAGCACCGGTCCCGGTGCGTTTTCCGGTGTAGCAGCTGTGGTCATGCAACCTCCATGGACATCCCGCCGCCGCACGGGTTCAGCCGGGGCGGCAGCGGAACTGCGCACCCTATCCTAAAAACAAGGCGGGTGGGTGACGGCGCGGCGCTTGGCCGCAGGCGCGGGAACAAGGCAGGCGTCACATTCTTGACGGTAGCGCTTGGATCCTGAATAGGACTTGTCCTATCATGAAAACGTTTTCTCACAGGGATGTTTCCCAATGAATACCACTGACCTCTCCCAGTTCAGCCCCAAGTGGCAGTTCCGCTTCAACTTCTTCCGCCAGCACGGCGCCCCCAAGAACCCCGGCTTCAAGCAGGCCTGGAAGGCACTGTCCTTTGGCGACCGCCTGAAGATCAACCTGAACTTCTTCGCGTTGTTCTTCGGTGCCATCTACCTGCTGATTCTCGGCATGTGGCGCAAGGCACTGGTGGTGATCGGCATCAACATCGCGCTGGCCATCGTCACCATGTTCCTCCCGGACATCGTCGGGCGCATGTTGTTCATCGCCATGAACCTGCTGGTCGCCTCCAGCACCAACTACAGCTACTACCTGGAAAAGGTGGAAGGACGCGCCAGCTGGAATCCGTTTGAAGGAATGTTCTGAGCCATCAGACCTGCGCAGGATGCGCGGCAAGGATGCATCCGACGCCCGGCACCCGCCGGGCGTCTTCGTTTCCGGCATCAGGCCGCGCGGCGGGCCATGCCCTCCGGCTCGGCCTGCAGGCGGAAGCGCGACACCGCCACCGCCAGCTGCTCGGCCTGCTCCTCCATCGCACGGGCGGCGGCACTGGCTTCCTCCACCAGCGCGGCGTTCTGCTGGGTGGTTTCGTCCATCTGCACCACGGTCTGGTTGACCTGCTCGATGCCGGCCGACTGTTCGCGCGACGCGGCCGAGATCTCGGCCATGATCTCGTTGACCCGGCCGACCTGACCGACGATGTCCTGCATGGTGCGCCCCGCACCGTGCACCAGCTGCGCACCGGCACCGACCTGGGCCACCGAGGCGTCGATCAGCTCCTTGATCTCCTTTGCAGCACCCGCCGAACGCTGCGCCAGCGCCCGCACTTCACTGGCCACCACTGCGAAGCCACGGCCCTGTTCACCGGCGCGCGCCGCTTCCACTGCGGCATTCAACGCCAGGATGTTGGTCTGGAACGCAATGCCGTCGATCACCGAGATGATCTCGGCGATGCGCTGCGAAGACGCCTCGATCTGCTCCATGGTGTGCACCACCTGGCTGACCACCTGGCCGCCTTCGCTGGCCACGCCCGCTGCGGAACCGGCCAGCGTGTTTGCCTGCAGCGCATGGTCGGCGTTCTGGCGCACGGTGGAGGTCAGTTCTTCCATCGACGCGGCGGTTTCCTCCAGGTTGGCGGCCTGCTGTTCGGTGCGGCGCGACAGGTCGCTGTTGCCGGCCGCGATCTCACCGGCGGCCAGGCGGATACTGGCTGCCGACTGCTGGATCTGGCCCACGATCTGGGTCAATTGCTGCACGGTGCTGTTGGCATCGTCGCGCATCACCGCAAACACCCCGTGGAAGTCGCCCTGCATGCGGGTACTGAGGTCACCGGCGGCGATCGCGCGCAGCAGCGTCGACAGTGCCGCCAGGTTGTGGTCGCTGACCTGCATCATTGTGTTCAGGGTCTCCACCATGCGGCGGAAATCATGGTCGAAGCGCAGTGCATCACCGCGCACGGCGAAGTCACCGGCGGCGGCGGCGGCGGCCAGCTGCTGGATCTGCTCGTTGATCGCAGCCAGGTTGCGCTTGGTGGTCGCCATTGCGGCAGTGAACACCGCCTTCTCGCCCGGCAGCGCTTCCATGTCCACGCTGAGGTCGCCCACGGCATAGCACTGCATCACTTCAACCAGGCGCTGGGTGACCGCATTGCTGGAGGCCACCAGCTGGTTGCTGTCGGCCACCATGCGGCCGTACTCGCCCGGGAAGGCCGCAGCATCCATGCGATAGCTGAGTTCACCGGCATCGTGGCGGCGCGCCATTTCGGCCTGCGCAGCCATCACCGACTGCAACTGCCCACGCATGCCCTGCATCGCGTCCAGCAGGCGCCCCACTTCGTCGTTGCTGCGCGCCGGCAGCGTGCTGTCCAGCTTGCCGGCGGCGACATCCCCGGCCACGCGCACCGCTTCGGCCAACGGGCGGATTGCCAGGCGGCGCAGCAGCACGTAGACACCGGCGCTGAGGGTCAGCGCGGCGATCACGCCGACCAGCAGGGTCAGCCACAGCAGCTGGCGTGCCTCAGACACGATCACCGCATGCGGCATCACCACGCCCAGCGCGAAGCGTTGCGGGGCTTCGCCCACGCGCAGCGGCACGTACACGCGTACGTTGCCGGCCGCGTCGGGGCTGAAGGCCTCGAACGGACGGTCGGCGGCGATGTCGGCCAGCATGCTGCGGGTCAGCGCATCGTTGCGCGGCTTGCCGATCTCGGCGGCATTGGCCGAGGCCAGCACCACGCCCTTCGGCGACAGCAGTTCGACGCGGCCAGCCCCCATCGGCTTCAGCGTTGCCAGATGCTTCTGCAGCGCTGCCAGCGAGAAGTCGACGGTGAATACACCGAGGAACCTGTCGTTCTCGATGATCGGCGTGCTCAACGTGCTCATCAGCACCTGCTGCCCGGCGATGTCATACGCATAGGGTTCGCTGACCTTGGGCAGCTTGTCGCGGCTGGGCACCATGTACCAGTCACCGGAACCGCTGGCAGTCTCGGTGTAGTCGGTCATCACCGACTGCTGCGGTTTGCCGTCTTGCCAGGCCCAGTAGCTCATGTAGCGGCCGGTGGCATCGTGTGCTTCGGTATTGACGAACTCCGCATCCTTGCCGTCGAAGGCATCGGCCTCCCACATGGTGCTCTTGCCCAGCCATTGAGGATGAGCACGCAGCTGTTCGCCGAGCACCGCCGCCAGGCTGGCGCGGTCGGGGATGTCACCACGGGCACGCTGGGCCAGCACGGCCTCGACCATGGCGTCATTGCTGGCGAAAGCGGTGCCCAGATCAGCCGCCACCTGGCGCGCCTCGGCGTTGGCCTCGCTGGTCATGGTCTGGCGCGAGGCGCTGATCAGACTGGCGCTGGCCTGCCGGTAGATCAGGAAGGCGGTCAGGCCGAAGCACAGCAGCGCGATCACGGCGGTGCCCAGCATCAACTTGTGGGCGATGCTGCCCGGGCGTTGGGCAGTGGCAGAGCGGGAAGAAGACATGGGAGGGTCCGCAGGGCAGTTCAGGACGACCGGCACCACGAGGGCACCGCGCAGGCGCGCGATCCGTCGCGCAGGCCACCGGCCGCCGGGGCGCGCCCGGCGCTGGAAGCGCACTGGGTTAGCGGCCGCCCGCCAACGAGGTTGAGGCGGTAGGCCTGCACATTCCTGAATCCGCTCAGGGTCGGCTCAGCGCCCCCCCCCTCGCGATGCCCTCACTCGGCCACGCGGTCCTTGATCCACTGTGCCCGCGGCAGTACCTCGATGCTGCCGACGGCATACTGCTGAAGCACGTCGTCCGGCCCGAAGCACGGTTTCCAGCCCAGCGCGCCGCGCAGGCGGGCACTGTCGTAGACACGGTCGATGCTCAATGGCAGCGGCCAGCCACGGCGTTCGAATTCGGCCAGCAGCTGCGGCGCGCGACGGGCCAGCACGCTGCGCGGGTGGGTGGCCAGCTCCAGGCAGTCCTCGCGCCGGAACGGCGTCGGCGCACAGGCAAGGTAGCGCGCGAACGGGGCGCCTTCGTCGAGCAGCAGTGCAGCATGTGCGCTGGCCACATCGCGGGCGTCGATGCCGCGGTGCAGGCGGAACATCGCCATCCGTTCGGGCGGTTCCGGGAAACACCGGCCCATGCGCAGCACGCGAACGCTGAAGCCCGGCGTAGCGGCGGCTTCGGCCAGGGTCTCTGCCTGCAGCTTGGTACGGTGGTAGATCGTGCGCGGCAGCGGCTCGGTGTCTTCGTCGATCCAACGGCAGCCACCGGCCACCACGGCATGGCCATACAACGCAGTGGTGCTGGTCAGCACGAAGCGCCGTGCACCGGCTTCGCGTGCCGCCTGCAGCAGGTGCGCCGTGGCATCCACGTTGATCTGCTGGAACACCGCATCCGGCACCAGGCCGACATGTGGGGCATGCAGGGCCGCGGTATGGATGACCGCATCCACGCCCTGCATCGCGCGCGCGACGGCCTGCCGATCGCTGACATCGGCAATGATGCGCGTGGTGGCAAAAGGGCTGCGGTCCAGCCCCACCACTTCGTGGGCGGCCGCCAACGCACCGAAGATCGCGCGCCCGATGCGGCCGGAACTGCCGGTCAACAGAATCTTCATTGAGTCCATTCACTCGAAGCGCCCGGGAACTACCGGGATGCTTCGATTCTAGGCATGCAATCGCGCATCCGCGATAGGACAGCCATGCAATCGTGCGTTCATCTTGACGACTTCGCAGGCGCCAGCAGTTGCCGCGCGATGAACAGCGGATCGTCGCCGCCGGCCACATCAGGCCTCACGCCAGTACGTTCCCAGTTGCCACCGGTGCGCAGATTGATGGGTTGCCGGTCGGGAATACTGATCTGATAGCCATCGGGCAGAAGCACAGGATCACCAAACATATGCGCGGCACCGCCACTGCGCGTGCCGACAATCCGCGCGCGGCCCAGTGCCTGCAGCGAATAGGCGACGAATTCGGCCGCCGAAGCGGTGCGGCGGTCGATCAGCACCACCAGCGGTTTCAGGTACGCAGGCAGGCTGGCAGGCGGCAGCGGTACCGGCGTGCGCCGGCCGCGCTGGTCCAGCTGCTGCACCGCGTCGATCTTCGCGTCCAGCAGCGTGCGTACCAGCAGGTCGGCACTTGCATCGTCGCCGCCCCCGTTCTGGCGCAGATCCAGCACCAGGCCATCGGTGTCAGCCAGCACGGTAAGGGCCGCAGCGAACTTCGGGCGCGCCAGATCCAGCGGATAGAAGGTACTCAGTCGCAGGTAGCCAATGTTGCCCTCCATCACCCGCACCTCGCGCACGCCGGCACCATTGCTGCGGGCATCGGCGCGCCAGGCCATCAACCAGTCGTCCTGGCCGGCCGCTGCGTCCACGCGTTCAACGTGGAAGTGGCCATCGAACATGTCCAGGTCCTGGTTCAGGCGTGCGCTGAACGCAACCGGATCCGAACAGCTGTCCGCATAGCGCTGCTGCATCGACCAGGTGCGCAGGGCATCGGCGATACGGGCGCCCTCCGCCTCGTCAAGGTACTGCGCCTGCACGGCGGTGGCCGCCGCGCGCAGCACTCCATCCTGCGCCGGGCAGGCCGCTACCAGCAACGCACCGAGCATCCAGGACACTGCCATCAACCACCTCCGCGTTGAAGATATATAAGCACTTATATATCATCCCGGTCATGGATCTCCAACACGCCACGCTCGGCACGTTGCTGCGCGCCCTGCTCGACCAGCTGGACCCGGCGGTCGAGCAGGCCTACCGGGACCTGCAACTGGACTACCGGCCCCGCTACACACCGGTGCTGCGCACGCTGATGGCGCGGGGCCCCTGCCGGATCAAGGACCTGGCATCGGCCTGCGGGCTCAGCCATTCGGCGCTCAGCCAGACCGTGGCGGCGATGGTGCGCGATGGCTGGCTGCACGCGGCCAGCGGCGACGATGGACGTGAACGCATCCTGCAGCTGAGCCCGCGCGCGCAGCGGGCGCTGCCTGCGCTGCAGGCGCAATGGCAGGCCACTGCCGTAGCGGCGCGCAGCCTCGATGCCGATCTGGGGCAGCCGCTGGAGCAGGTACTGCGCGAAGCACTCGCCGCGCTCGAACAGCGCCCCTTCACCCAGCGCCTGCAGGACGCGCGCCGGCGCTGACGCGCTCCTGCTCGGCGGCCATCTCGATTTCGCTGACGAAGGTCCAGCTGCCGTTGGTCACGCGCAGTCCGCCTGGGCCGGCGCAGCGCAGGCCAGCAAGACAAGCCATCCGAATCTGTGGATGGTCCTTCCCTGTGCGGGCAGCCAACCCCATGTTCGCCCGCCCTGGCCAAGCAGGGCGGTGCGCGCAGCAGGGTACTTGCGCCGTGAAAGGCAGCACGGTGCGGCGTGAAGGCAGCAACGCCGGTGCGGACACTCCCTTAGCCGGGCAGCGGCAAGGATGAGCTTCCCTTCCATGCAACGGGAGACTTCCCATGGCCGACCAGCACCACGGCACTTCCCATCGTGGCTTCGCCTCGATGGACCAGGACAAGCAGCGTGCGATCGCCGCAAAGGGGGGACGCGCCGCGCATGCGTCCGGCAATGCACATGAGTTCAGCCCGGCCGAGGCACGCGTGGCCGGCCGCAAGGGCGGCGAGGCGATCAGCCGCAACCGCCGGCATATGGCAGCGATCGGTCGCGAAGGCGGGCACGCTCGCCATGCCAATGCACGGCAGCAGCAGCGGCAGGGGGCCGAAGCGACGCCAACGAGGGACGGTCCACAACGCCAGCAGGGCTGACCGCGGCGCGTTCAGGCGCGTCTGCGCTGCCGGAGCAGCCCGGGTGCCGCGAGCAGGGCCAGCACGCCGGAGACGGTCATCGCCCAGCCGGAGCCGCTGGCCATCGCGCCGCGATGCCAGGCCAGCGTCTACGTCCCGGGCAGGGATGACGGCGGCTGCAGGATCAGCGCGCGCGCCTGCGTGGCCACCGATGACCTGATCGCTGCGCCCGCGCAGGACGCGGACACCTTCATTGCGGCGGTGGTGGCCGATTGCCTACGCATGGTTGGCGTGTCACCTCGCCCCGCGCGCGCCACCAGGCGCGGCTGAGGCACTATCCACCGCTCAGGCGTGGGCGAGGATGTTCAGCAAGCGACCGAACGGATCGCGGACGAAGAAGCGCCGCACGCCCCAGGGTTCGTCGGCCGGGCCATATTCCAGCGCAATGCCCGCCGCGCGCATGCGCTCCAGCACGTCCTGCAGATTGTCCACTTCGATCGACAGGTCCGGCACTGGCGTGCCGGAGCCTCCTTCACTGGCGAAGCTGACCTGCGCCAGCGCACTGCCCTGCCCGCCGTGGGTGACGATCCAGCCATGGTCCATCACCACCGGCATGCCGAGGAGCTCGCCATAGAACGCCGCGGCACGTGCGGGATCGGGCGTGGCGATGTTGGCGACGACACGCTTGACGGCCATGTTCCACTCCAGCAGGAAGAATGCGTCGAGACTGCCCGACCTCGCGCACGAACAGAAGAGCCCCGCCACGGACGGGGCCCGTCTTCAGCCGAGCATGGCCGGGCTTACACCGCGCCGCAGCGCTCCATGACACATCGATCGTATTCGTACTGGCATTCCATGGCATCACCACCACCGGATACACACGCCTGGTAAGCCTTCCAGCAGGGCAGATCGCAGGGCTGGACCGGTCCGGCCACGGCCACCGAGCCGCTGCAGGCCAACGCGAACACAGCACCGGCGATCACTTTCCTGAAAGTACGCATCGACATCACTCCTTGATAAGCCTGGTGAGCCCAGGCCAGGCCACCATAGCGCTGCACACAGGACGCCGGGTGAAGGCGGCTGCGGCTCGACGCAGTGTTGCAGCAGACCCAGCACACGCAGCGGCGCGGCCAGCTCATCCCGGCTGCGCCACGGCAGGATCGGGGAATTGCCGCGCTCGTCCGGCGGGTTGTGCGGCAGCGCGTCGGACCCGCCACCGGCCCCGGCAAGACGGCTCCAGCGCCTCGGAAAGAGGTCACGGTGCGCTGCCCGGCGGAGCCGCCGCAGATGCCCGTCACAGAAAATTAACGCGTTCATAAAATTGTCTTCACATCACTGGGGGATGTCGCCTTGCCTTGCCGTTAACGGCCTTGATGTCCGTCAACCAAGGAAGTTGTCCGATGAATCACCCGCTGTATGGCCGTTCGTCCCGCTCCCTGTCGCACCGCCCGCTGGCGCTTGCCGTCGCCAGCTCGCTGCTGCTGGCCACCGCCCTGCCAGCCATAGCCAGCGAATCACTCGAGGCCTGGCAGCAGCAGCGCCAGCTGCAGGCCGCGTGGGCGCAGCCCGCTGCCATTACGGCACCCGCAGCGACAACCGCTGCACCTGCCGCCAGCAGTACCGCCGTTCTTGGCACCGCCGGCGATCCCGCCAGCTGGCGCAGCGATGAATTCAACGCCGATTGGGGCCTGGGCGCGATGGGCGCGGACTACGCCTATGCACGCGGCCTGACCGGCAAGGGCGTACGCCTGGCGCTGTTCGACTCGGGCTCCGCGCTGGCGCATCCGGAGTTTGCAGGACGCAATACCTCCAGCATCACCATCGGTGCCGACTGTGCGACGCCGGGTGTGGTCGCCGGGACCGGTGCCTGCGGGCAGACGCGCGGCGAACAGCCCGGCTACAACTACTACGGCCTCGGTGCCGGCGTTCCGGCCGCACTCGCGGCACGTCTGATCGCCGCCGGCCAGCCCTATGGCTTCAGCTATGCCGACCACGGAACGCATGTGCTTGGCACCATCGGCGCCAACCGCAATGGCAACGGCATGCATGGCGTGGCCTTTGGTGCGGATCTCACCGCTGCCCGCGTGTTTGGCGACACCTACTATGAGTGGCGCCTGGATCCGGACAACTACTATCGCCCGCGCGCGGTGTACCGCACCGATCCGGATGACGCCGCCACGCTGGACATGTATGCACAGATCCAGGCGCAGGGCGTGCGTGCCATCAACCACAGCTGGGGCATTTCCACGCGCAACATGACCGCCGCCGCGCTGGACCAGCAGTACGCCAGCATCGGTGCCGACTACGGCGTGTACGGCAGCATCTACGCCAGCAATGGCGATACTCCGGGCTCCACCCTCATCCAGGTGTGGTCGGCTGGCAACGGCAGCGGCGCCGTCGCCGGAATCACGGCCGCCATGCCGCGCTGGAAGCCCGAACTGGAACCGTACTGGCTGGCGGTCGCCAACGTCCGCCGGCCCAACGCCGCTGCGGGCGAAACGGACTACGTGATCGATGGCAGTTCCAGCATCTGCGGCGTTGCCGCCAACTGGTGCATCTCGGCACCCGGTACCGACATCGTCAGCACCATCGTTTCCGGTGATATCCAGGGCCGCATCGAAAACACCTCCGCCTACGTGCGGCTGATCATCGACAGCGAGAACACCCAGTATGTCTATGGCACCAAGACGGGTACGTCGATGGCGGCGCCGCACATTACCGGCGCGCTCGGCCTGCTGATGGAGCGCTTCCCCTATCTGGACAACGCCCAGGTCCGCGACGTACTGCTGACCACCGCACGCGACCTGGGTGCAGCAGGCATCGATCCGATCTACGGCTGGGGCATGGTGGATCTGAAGAAGGCCATCGAAGGCTATGGCTCGCTGCGCGTGGACACCAACGTGGTGATGAACCAGAAGGCCGGCGGCCTGAAAGTCTGGGAAGGCGATGCCTGGGACAACTGGACCAACGACATCGGTGGCCTTGGCAAGCTGACCAAATCCGGTATCGGCTGGCTGCGCCTGAGCGGCAACAACAGCTTCAACGGCGCGGTACTGCAGGACGGTACGCTGGAATTGAACGGCGCCAACACGCTTGCCTCGGCGGTCGAAGTACAGGGCGGTCAGTTGCTGCTCAACGGCAGCCTGGTCTCCACCGCACTGACCACTACCGGTGGCGTGAGCACGGTCAGCGCCAGCGGCGTGCTGAACAACAGCAACCTGGTGATCAACGGCGGCGTGGTGTCCTTCAACGGCACGCAGGCCGGCGGCACCACCACGGTCGGTGCCAATGGCCTGCTGAAGGGCGTCGGCACGCTCGGCAATACCCGCGTGGACGGCATCATCGCGCCGGGCAACTCGATCGGCACGCTGACCATCAACGGCAACTACGTGCAGGGCGCAACCGGCGTCTATGCCGCCGAGCTGGCCCCGGGTGGCCGCAGTGACCAGTTGCACGTGACCGGCACCGCCACCCTTGGCGGCACGCTGGTCGCGCTGCCGGAACCGGGCGTGTACTACCTGGGCGAGCAGTTCAACTTCCTGCGGGCCGACGGAGGCGTCAACGGGCAGTTCGCCAGGACCGACTTCAGCGCGTTCTCCCCGTTCCTGCAGTTCAGCCTGGCCTACGGCGCCAACGGCACGCGCATCGATGTGGCCCGTGGTGCATCGCTGACCACCGCCGCGCACACGCCCAACCAGCGTGCCGTGGCGGCCGCCGCCGACCTGCTGCCGATCGCCCAGGGCCTGCCCAAACCGCTGACCCAGCTGTTCCCGCAGCAGGTCGGAGGCGTGCTCGATGGCCTCAGCGGCGAGCTGCATCCGGCCACGGCCCTCGCCCTGGTCGAGGGCAGCCGCTACGTGCGCGATGCCGCGTTATCGCGCCATGCCGGCGCCGCCGCGCCCGGTAGCGACGTGGCTGATGCGACGGGTGCGTGGGTGCAGGCCATCGGTGGCAACGGCAAGCTGGACGGAGACGTCAACACTGCCCTCACCGAAGCCAACAGCAACGGCCTGCTGGTCGGCATCGACCGCGAGTTCTCCGGCTGGCAGGTCGGCGTGCTGGCCGGCACGGGCCGCACCGACGTGAAGCAGCAGGAGCGTCGCGCCAAGTCGAAGATCGACAACACGCACTTCGGTGCCTACGCCAGCCACAACTGGGGCGGTTTCGGCCTGCGTGGCGGTGTGGCGTGGAGCAAGCACGAGGTGAAGAGTACGCGTGACGTCGCCTTCGCAGGCTTCAGCGACAGCCTGAGCGCGCGCTACGACGCCCGTACCCGCCAGGCCTTCATCGAAGCCGGCTACCGCTTCGGTGGCCCGGAAGCCGGGCTGGAGCCCTACCTGCAGGTCGCACGCGTCGAAGTGGATCTCAAGCGCGTCAACGAACGCGGTGGAGCGGCGGCACTGCAGGGCAAGGTGGACGATACCGGAACCACGATTGCCACTGCCGGCCTGCGCTTCGACAAGGGACTGAAGGCTTCGTTCCAGCAGGAGAGCTGGCTGCACCTGCGCGGTGGCGTCGGCTATCGCCGCGCTTCCGGTGATCGCAGCCAGGTCGCCAACTTGGCCTTCGCCAACGGTAGCACGGCATTTGCGGTCAATGGCGCACCGATTGCCGACAACGCGGTGGTGGCCGAACTGGGCCTGTCGGCCTGGCTGACCGCGCGCCAGCAGCTGGAGCTGGGCTACAGCGGCCAGTTCGGCAATGAAAGCCGCGACCACAGCGCCAACGTGCGCTGGTCGGTACGCTTCTAGTTCCAGTCACCTGTTCTCATGAAGGATTGGGGCGGCCTCATGGCCGCCCCTTTTTTCCACCGGCCGAGGCTAGCGGCGGCCGCGCAACATCGCCGCGGCGACCAGGCTGGCCACTGGCAGCAACAGCCCATAGGCCACCAGCGGCCATACCGTATCGCCCGGCAGCAGCACCGTAGCCAGTGTCCCGAAGCAGGCCACGAGCAGGCTCTGCATCGCGTAGTAGAGCGCCACCGCCGTACCCGACGCATCGGCAAATTCACTCAACGCGCCGTTGGCAGCCACCGAAACCACCATCACCAGCCCCACCGCGATGCCCCACATGGGCAGCACGACGCTGGCGAATGACCGTGGCAACTTCGCAGCGAGCGCCATCACCAGCACACCCACCACCATCACGCACAGGCCACGCACGAAAGTGCCAGGCACTGCCCAGCGTGCAATGAACGTCTTTGCCACGCGCGACGTGAGGATCATCACCAGTGCCACCGTCGCGAACGCCAGGCTGAAGGTGATCTGGGAGTACTGCATGCGCTCGACCAGCACGCGCGGTGCGATCGAGAAGAACACGAAGAACGTACCCATCGCGGCACTGAATCCCAGCGTGTAGACCCAGAAGGCACCACTGCGAAGAATTTTCTGCAGTGCCGGTCCAGCGCCTCTGCGCCCTGCGGGTCGGGTTTCCTGCCACTGGCGTTGCGCGCGCAGGCCGGCGATCAGGCCAAGCACACCCAGCAGCACGAAGATCGCGCGCCAGCCTGCTGCCGCAGCCACCAGTGCGCCCAGCATCGGCCCCAGCGCCGGTACGAAGGCCAGCATCGAAGCGAACAGTCCATACAAGGACGCCCCCTGCGGTGCATCCGCGTACACGTCGCGGACGGTGGCAAACGTCGCTACCAGCGCTGCCGACGCGCCAATCGCCTGCACTGTGCGCCAGGCCAGGAAGATCACGCTGTTGCTGGACAGCGCCAGCGCAAACGAGGCGACAGTGAACAGCAGCGCCCCCAGCAACAGCACCGGGCGGCGCCCGATCCGGTCGGACAACGGGCCGAACAACAACTGGCCCAGGCCCAGCACCAGCAGGTAGATGCTCAGCGTCAACTGCACCCGCGCAGGCGATGCGTCCAACGCGCTGGGCATCAAGGGCACTACAGGTAGATAGATATCCATGGCCAGCGAGGCCAGGATATCGAACGGCGCCATCAGGACAAGCGCCGACGGCAGCGAATGGGCCCAACGCGGGGCCTGTCGATTGAGCATGGGGAGTCTCCGCCAAGAGTGAGTCCGGCGGTGATCCATCCACTTCGCATGCATCGCAGGGATGTTCACCGCAACAACGTCTGCGTCGTTGTTGCGGCTCAGCGAACTGTCTGCGGACCGTTCCCGTTGTTCATGGTGCTGATCGTTGGCAGTGCGGGACCAGCAAGAGTGTAGCAGCGACCGATTCAGGGTGGCCGGGGCAGCGGTGCCGCCCCGGCCGCGGCGGCCCTGGGGAGTGGGCCGCCGCTGATCGTCAGGCCGCCTTCATCGCATGCTTGCGCGCGCGCATCACGTTGTGGCACTCCTGCACTTCCGGCAACAGCTGGGTGACTTCCTGACGTACCGCCGGCGGAAGCTCGTTGTCCTTCAGCACGTCCTTGAACGCGCCCAGCAGGCGGTCTTCCGATTCTTCCAGCTCGGCCACATAGCCATAGTTGGTGTCACCGAAGGCTGCACGCACCTTGCCGTAGAACTGCTGCATCGAACCCACCACGGTGCCATGCTCGGCCGGCTTGCCGCCGCTGGCAGCCACCGAACCGCTCAGCGCCGCGACGATGCGGCCCTTGACGCCGGCGATACGGGTGAACAAGGCCGACAGCTCGGCATCCTTCACCTTGGTTGCGGCCTCTTCGTAGAACGACTTGCCGTCACGAGCGATCTCGATCAGGTCGTTGAGGCGATGTTCGATGGTGGACTGGGTGCTCATGGCGTTGCTCCTGTATCTTCGTTTCAGGGGAGAAAAGCAGCCTCGACTGCGCTGCCTGCGGATCCACTCTGGACACGCCCCTGTGGTTCCCGGGTGAGCAACGATTGATACGCACATCACGTCACCCAACCCGCACTGACTTTTTCACGCGGCGGTGGCGCGTGGATCACATCGAGCGATCCTGGGCAGGGTCACCAAGGGACGAAGAGGATGATCAGCACGATCACCAGGACCGCAACGAGTGCTCCCATCAGCACGTTTCTCTGGCGCCAACTGGGTTTCGGTTTTCCGGGAGTATTCATGCCTGCTACCTGTCTCTGCGGATGACCCCGGCAGACTGATGGATCGGCGACGGTGCGTGCGTGCAGGACACGTGCAGGCGACGTGCAGGGCACCGCCCCCATGTCGATTTTCGGCACACTCGCTCGTCAGACCATCAAAGCCATCCTTGACTGCGGACTGCTCCCATGCCTCCCATCCTCACCGCCTTCGCCACCTCCCCCGACCGCGGCCAGGGCCTGGCCCGTGACATGCGCGTGCGCTGGGCACTGGAGGAGCTGGCCGTAGCCTACGACGTACAACTGCTCACCTTCGCCGAGATGAAGCAGCCTGCACACCTGGCACGGAATCCGTTCGGGCAGATTCCCACCTGGCAGGAGGGCGACCGGACCCTGTTCGAATCCGGCGCCATCGTCCTGCACCTGGCCGAACAGCACCCCGGCCTGCTGCCGCGCGATCCGGACGCCCGCATGCGCGCGCTCATGTGGGTGTTCGCTGCGCTGAACACGGTGGAACCACCCATCGTTGAGCGCTCCATGGCCTGGGTGCTGGAGCGCGAGCAGCCGTGGTACGCGCAACGGCTGCCGATGCTGGATGAGCGGGTTCGGGCGCGACTGGCGCAACTGTCGACATGGCTGGCCAAGGCGCTGTGGCTGGACGGCGAGTTCAGCGTGGGCGACCTGATGATGGTCTCGGTGCTGCTGCGCCTGAAGAGCAGCGGGTTGCTCGACGAGTATCCGACGGTGGCCGCCTATGTGGCCCGCGCGACGCAGCGGCCCGCCTATCAGCGTGCGTTCGCCGCGCAGCTGGCGGTGTTCCAGCACGCCTAGCGCTGCGCCCCGCGCGGAGTCTTCAGCGCAACCTGCGCCGGCAGGCGGCCTGCACCAGCATCAGCTGCGCCACCAGGATCAGCATTGCGCAGCCCGACAACAGCCAAGGGTCGATGTACCACTGCTCATTGAAAGTGAAATCACCGGCGGAAATGCGTTTCCAGCCGTTGAAGTGCTGCATCGCTGCGACCACGAAGGCGAAGCCACCCGCTGTGTACGACAACCAGGGCACGATGAGGCTCCCCGGGCGCGCGAACAGCGTCAGCAGGCCGAGCACGCCGATGACCGTTCGCTGCACGCGGCAGTACGGGCAGACATAGGCCATCCCGCTCCATTCCACCGCCCAGGCCAGCAGGCTGACCAGCACGGCCGCGCCTGCGGCTGTGTGCAGGACTTTCGGCGTGATCGTCATGCCACTCTCGTGTGCCATCCCGTGCTCCTTTGAAAGACCCGGGCAGGGTAGCAGTGCTGCAGCCTCATCCCTTCTTGATGACGGTCCGCTTGCCGATGGTGCTGGTCTTGCCAGCGGTCGGCCTGGCCAAGCCAGGAATCAGGAAATCGGTGACCTTGTGGCCCATTGACACCTTGGACACCAACCAGCGCGGCATGCGCCCGCGACCGGTCCAGGTCAGGCGCTTGTATTCCGGGTCGCGATACTTGGGTGCGACTTTGCCGGATCTACGGCGGGCGGGTTTGCGGGCGGGCGCAGGTGTTTCCGAGGCTTGGCCACCAAAGAGTTCTTCAAGGGTATAGCCGGCTTCGGCGGCGGCGGCCTTCAGCATCCGCCGCACCGCACTGGCCGGACGGCGGCTGGAAATCAGCTGTTTCCGCTGTTCAGCGGCAACCACCAGGGCACCCAGCTCGCGAAGGCTGAGCGATTCAATATCGATCGTCATGCGGGAAAGGTCTACTGCAGCGCGGCAGCTGTCAAGGCGCCTTGTCCGGCGCGTAGACACAGGCTTCACCGCCGGTGGGCTCCGATCGCTCGGGTCGGCCATCTCCGAGGACATCGACGTGAGCACTTCATCGCATTCGCTCGCCTACCTGCTTGCGCGCATCCTGCTGATGGCCCTGTTCCTGGTCTCCGGGCTGGGCAAGCTCGGCGATCTCAGCGGTACCCAGGGCTACATGGAGGCGATGGGAGTACCCGGCATCCTGCTCTGGCCGACCATCGCCTTTGAGATCGGCAGCGGCCTGTGCATCCTTCTCGGCTTGCAGACCCGGCTGGTGGCGGTCGTGCTCGCGGGTTTCAGCCTGGTCACCGCTTTCATCTTCCACCACGACTTCGCCGATCAGACCCAGCAGATCATGTTCCTGAAGAACCTGGGCCTGGCCGGTGGCTTCCTGCTGCTGGCCTGCACCGGGGCGGGACGCTACAGCATTGATGGGCGGAGGCGGCGCACGCAGCTGTAACGCCAGTCCAGGGCATCGAGAGTACCCTCGCCGGATGCGGGAGGCACCGGACCAGGACGATCAACGGCTGACCGCGACTTCCGTCATTGCTGACGGCTGGCTGGCCAACCTCGTCAGGGAATCGTCTCAACGTGAAGCACACAGTGCAGGACACGCAGGATCCGCTGCAGCCACCGCGATCGGTCAGCTTCCGGGAGGCCGTTGCCTTCTGGCTGAAGCTCGGCTTCATCAGTTTTGGCGGTCCCGCCGGCCAGATTTCGATCATGCACCAGGAGCTGGTCGAGCGTCGGCGCTGGATTTCCGAACGGCGCTTCCTGCATGCACTGAACTACTGCATGTTGTTGCCTGGCCCGGAAGCCCAGCAACTCGCCACTTACATTGGCTGGCTGATGCACCGTACCTGGGGCGGGGTGGTTGCCGGGATGCTGTTCGTGCTGCCCTCGCTGCTCATCCTGATCGGGCTGTCATGGCTCTATGTGACGTTCGGTGAAATGCCCGTGGTGGCCGGGTTGTTCTACGGGATCAAGCCGGCCGTCACGGCCATCGTGGTGCATGCCGCCTATCGCATCGGCACGCGCGTGCTGAAGAATGCTTGGCTGCAGGTGATCGCCGCTGCTTCGTTTCTGGCCATTTTCGCCTTCGGCCTGCCCTTCCCGCTGATCGTACTGGGTGCTGCGCTGATCGGTTATTGCGGCGGACGATTCGCCCCACGGATGTTCGGCGTCGATGGCGACCAACGTGCCCCGCAGCAGACGTTCGGTCCTGCGCTGATCGACGACGACACCCCTGCGCCGGCGCATGCGCGCTTTCGCTGGCGGCGCCTGATCGTGCTGGCGGCCACAGGCGCGGCGCTATGGGCGTTGCCCATGGGCGTGTTGATCGCGCTGTATGGTTGGGAAGGCACGTTGACCCAGATGGGCTGGTTCTTCACCAAGGCCGCACTGCTGACCTTTGGCGGCGCCTATGCGGTGCTGCCCTATGTCTACCAGGGCGCGGTGGGCCACTACGGCTGGGTGACGCCCACGCAGATGATTGACGGCCTGGCCTTGGGCGAGACCACGCCGGGACCGCTGATCATGGTGGTGGCCTTTGTCGGCTTCGTCGGTGGGCATGCCGCGCATGCAGTGGGTACTGGTCAGGCATTCCTGGCTGGCGCGGTGGCTGCCAGCGTGGTCACCTGGTTCACCTTCCTGCCCTCTTTCCTGCTCATTCTCGCGGGTGGCCCGCTGGTGGAATCGACGCACAACGAACTGAAGTTCACCGCACCGTTGACGGCCATCACCGCCGCCGTGGTCGGCGTGATCCTCAACCTGGCCCTGTTTTTTGGCTACCACGTGTTCTGGCCGCAGGGGTTCGTCGGCCCGCTCGACTGGCCATCGGCACTGCTCACGCTGTTCGCCGCCGTGGCCCTGTTCCGTTTCAAACGGGGTGTCATCCAGGTATTGGCCTGCTGCGCGCTGCTGGGTTTGGCTGTGTACCTGATGCGGAACTGGTGAGTGAGCGTGCGCGTGGAGCACCATGGGCCGCACAGGGGCGTAGGCCACTGGCGCACAGCCCGGCGAACGTCTGGTGGAGGCGACGTGACTGTCCCTGAAATCCCGTTCGCCGATCTCCTGGGTTCCGGCACGGCCCGTACTGCGGCAGGGTGGTCGGGACACGTTGGCGAAGATCTGGATGGATACCTCTGAACCCGACATTTCCCTGCAGGAGATCAAAGCTCTCCGCCAGCAGTTGGCGGTCCTTCGTTTCGATATTTCAGGCAAGGAGTGGCTCACTGTTGACGAGGCCGCGCACTATTGCGGCAGTCGTCCGGCCAGCTCCGGAAGAACGCTCCTGATCTCGGCCTTGTCCCTGGGAACTTCATGGGCAAGCAGCTCTATGAGAAGAGTGAACTGTATAGGGCTGTTCACAATGCCAGCGACTGGGCCATGCGTGGGCGTGTTGGCTCCAACACTCCATCTGCTGCACCGAGGTCTGCGCGGGTGGAAGAGGCTCGTGCCCGCTTGAGCCGCTGTGACCAACGAAGGGGGAGCCGCTGATGGATCAGGCTAACAAGCTGATGACGCTCGCTCAGGCGGCGGAGCTTTGTGCATGCCACCGGGTCGCGCTGGCTCGACGAAAAAGACACTGCAGATAATTCTAAGTGCCTGATTCGATGGTGGGCCCACCAGGATTCGAACCTGGAACCAAGGGATTATGAGTCCCCTGCTCTAACCGTTGAGCTATAGGCCCTGCGCAGCGCCACAGTGTAGTGGAGGCCACGCTCGATCGGCTACCCGGCAGCAGCCAGAGCCTCAGCAACACGCCCCAACCGCTTCTCCGCCACGTCCACAAACCACATCTGCCGACGCAGATGTGCCTGGAACAGCGCCACCGTCCTCCTGGCCTCTTCCAGTCCCTGCTGATTGTCGCCGCTGAAGCCGGCAAGCAATCCAGCCTCAGACAGCGTCAGCAGCGCATACGTCGTCCGACGTGCAAACCCCAGCGGATCCTCACCCTCATCCCGCATCACCTCATCCCAGTTCAGCAGCAGCGGGAAATCGATTTGCACGGGCTCAGGCATATCGTGCTCCACGTCATTCATGGCGTGACTCCAGATGCATGACGAATCAGTGCCGCAGGCCGCATGTGATGTACGTGACCTGCTGCGCGCTTGCATCAGCGCCGATGAAGATCGGCTTGCCTACGCGATGTGTTGAGCATCTGCACGGTCAGCGTGCGGCCGCCGCGGGACGTAATCAAATGGCAGGTGCGACATCGTCAGGATCCGATCGGCATGGCCGGGAGCTACCAAAGAAAAACCCCGCACCAGGCGGGGTTTCTCTCAACGCTTCAACAGGCGCTGGCTATCAATCGATATCCAGGAAGCTGCGCAGCTGCTCCGAGCGGCTCGGGTGACGCAGTTTGCGCAGGGCCTTTGCTTCGATCTGGCGGATGCGCTCGCGGGTCACGTCGAACTGCTTGCCGACCTCTTCCAGCGTGTGGTCGGTATTCATGTCGATGCAGAAGCGCATGCGCAGCACCTTGGCTTCCCTCGGGGTGAGGCCGGCCAGCACGTCGCGCACGGTTTCAGACAGGTTGATGTTGGTGGTGTTCTCGATCGGGGACTCCACGTTGGTGTCCTCGATGAAGTCGCCCAGATGGGAATCCTCGTCGTCGCCGATCGGGGTTTCCATCGAGATCGGCTCCTTGGCGATCTTCATCACCTTGCGGATCTTGTCTTCCGGCATGTCCATTTCCTTGGCCAGCTCCTCCGGCGTAGCCTCGCGGCCGTACTGCTGGAGCATCTGGCGGGAAATGCGGTTCAACTTGTTGATCGTCTCGATCATGTGCACCGGGATACGGATGGTGCGCGCCTGGTCGGCGATCGAGCGGGTGATCGCCTGGCGGATCCACCAGGTGGCGTAGGTCGAGAACTTGTAGCCGCGGCGGTACTCGAACTTGTCCACGGCCTTCATCAGGCCGATGTTGCCTTCCTGGATCAGGTCGAGGAACTGCAGGCCACGGTTGGTGTACTTCTTGGCGATCGAGATCACCAGGCGCAGGTTGGCCTCGACCATTTCCTTCTTGGCCTTGCGCGCCTTGGCTTCGCCGTAGGCCATGGCACGGCTGATTTCCTTCAGCTCTTCCAGGTCCAGCTGGGTCAGCTTCTCGATGTCGATCGTCGCCTGCTGTTCGGCGATGATCTGGTCCTTCACTTCGCGCAGGGCCGACGACCACTTCTGCTTGCGCTTCAGTGCGTCTTCCACCCACTCCAGGTTGGTCTGGTTGCCTTCCCAGGAACGGATGAAGTCCTTGCGCGGCATGCGCGCGGTGACGGTGGCCAGGTTCAGCACACGGCGCTCATGCGACTTGATGTCGGCCATGGTGTCGCGCAGCTGCTTGGTCAGCACGTCGGTCAGCGGCAGCGGCAGCTTCAGGGTGACGAACACCGCCGACATCTCTTCGCGCAGGCGCGGCAGGTTCTTCTTGTCGCCCTTGGTCGCGGCCTTCTTGAAAGCGTTGAAGGCATCGCTCAGTGCCTGCATGCGCGCGGCGACTTCCTCCGGATCCGGACCGGTCGGTGCGGCTTCTTCATCGCCACCGTCGACATCGTCGTCCTCGTCCTCGTCGCCTTCGGCGTCCGCATCGGCGCTGTCATCGGCAACGACCGCCGGCGGTGCCGGCTCTTCGTCGACCAGGTCATTGAAGCCGACGATCACTTCGGCCAGGCGCTTCTTGCCTTCCTTGTGGGCTTCGTAGTCGTTCAGCAGCGACTCGACCGAGACCGGGAACTGGCCCAGGGCGGCCTGGACCTGCGAAAGGCCTTCCTCGATGCGCTTGGCGATGGCGATTTCGCCTTCGCGGGTCAGCAGCTCGACGGTGCCCATTTCGCGCATGTACATGCGCACCGGGTCGGTGGTACGGCCACCTTCGGTGTCGAGCGCGCTCAGCGCGGCGGCAGCTTCTTCAGCCGCAGTGTCATCGACTTCGCGGTTGCCGGTGTTGCCATCGTTGAGAAGCAGGGTTTCCACATCCGGCGCAACTTCATGGACATCGATGCCCATGCCGTTGATCATGCCGATGATGTCTTCGATCTGTTCCGGGTCGACCATGTCGTCCGGCAGATGGTCATTGACTTCGGCGTAGGTCAGGTAGCCCTGTTCCAGGCCCTTGCTGATCAGTTGCTTGATTTCGGATTGGGCAGGACGTTCGTTGGCCATGTAGTGCTCGCGCCACCGGCTAGGGAGAAATAGGGAACGTAGCATTATACCAGCCCGGGGCCCCGCCTGCCGGGCGGTGGTCCCGCAGGCTCAGGGCCTGAGAAGGAAGGTCACGGGACCGTCATTGACCAGGCTGACGACCATATGGGCACCAAATCGGCCCGTTTCCACCCCGGGCGCGTGATTTTCACGACAGATGTCGACAAATCGATTGAACCCGCGTTCAGCCTCGTCCGGCGGTGCGGCGGTCGTGAAGCTGGGGCGCATGCCCGAACGGGTATCGGCGGCCAGGGTGAACTGGCTGACCAGCAGCAGGCCGCCGCCGGTGTCGCGCAGCGACCGGTTCATCTTCCCGGCCTCGTCGGCGAATACCCGGTAGCCCAGCAGGCGCTCGGCCATCCGTCGCAGCTGGGCCTCGGTATCGCCCGGTTCCATGCCGACCAGGGCCAGCAGGCCGGGACCGATCTGCCCCACCACTTCCTCGTCGACATGGACGGCGGCCTGGCTGACGCGCTGGATCAGGACGAGCATCGTGGGCTTCCAATGAACAGGGCCGGCCACGATAGCAGCGCCCTTGGCTAAACTGGCGCCGATGAATCCGCAACGCAAAGCCCGGCTGGTCTACCGCGCCACCACCCTGTTCGCCCGCCTGCCCTGGCCAGTCCTGCGGGGGTTCGCGCATGCCCTGGCGTGGACGTGGGTTCGTCTCAACGCTCGCGAGAGCCGCGTCACCCGGCGCAACCTGGAACTGGCCTACCCGGAACTGGACGGTCCGGCGCGCGACCGCCTGCACCGCGAGCTGCTGCGCTCCACCGCCCTGCAGGCCATCGAGACTCTGCGGCTGTGGAGCCGGAGGCCGGCCGACAACCTGCACCTGCACCTGAAGCAGCGCCACGGCGAAGCCCTGTACGACGCGGCGCTGGCCAGCGGCAAGGGCGTGATCGTGGCCGCACCCCACTTCGGCAACTGGGAGCTGCTGAACCAGTGGCTGGCCTCGCGCGGGCACATCGCCATCGTCTACAAGCCTCCGGAGGACGAGGCCAGCGACGCCTTCCTGCAGCTGGTGCGCGGCGGCCAGAACGTGCAGCAGGTACGCGCCGAGGGCCCCGCCGTGCGCCAGCTGTTCAAGGTACTCAAGGACGGCGGTGCCACCGGCATCCTGCCCGACCAGCAACCCAAGGCCGGCGACGGCGTGTTCGTGCCGTTCTTCGGCGTGCAGGCACTGACCATGACCCTGGTCAACCGGCTGGCCGAGCGCACCGGCGCCACCGTGCTGTATGGCTGGTGCGAGCGCATCGGGCCGGACATGGAATTCGCCCTGCACATCGAGCCGACCGACCCGGCCGTGGCCGACCCGGACCCGGAGGTGGCGGCCACCGCGCTCAACGCCGGCATCGAGCGCATCGCCCGCCGCGACCCGACGCAGTACCAATGGACCTACAAGCGCTATACGCTGCGGCCACCGGGCAGCGGCGAGGAAGACCCTTACGCGACCGAAGAGCATCCGCACTGACGGTCGCACCACGCGGGCCCGTCCGGCCCCTGCGACCGGCGGCCGCACCACGTTGAATACGACGCCGTCGCCCCCATAGAGACTGCGATGTCCGCCTCCCCCGGTCCTGCCATGCCTGCTGCCTCTTCCCTGTTCGGCGACCCCGCCGCGATCCGCTGCGAACGCGCGGTGGCCGAACTGCGTGCCGGTCGCCCGGTACTGCTCCACGATGGCCAGGGCCAGCGCCTGGCGGTAATTGCACTGGACAGCGCCACTGCCAGCAGCTTCGCGACGTTCGCCGGTGCCGCGCGCGAGCGCCACTACCTGTTCCTGACCGCCACCCGCGCCCGCGTGCTCGGCGTGGAAGCGCCGGAAGGCGCGCGCCTGCCGCTGGCCGGCATTGCCTTCGATACCCTGCCCTCGCTGGGTTACCTGCGCGAGCCCGGCCCGATGCCCGACGGCTGGGCAGCCGGCGACGCCTTCGATGCCGGCGCGGTCGAGCTGGCCCGCCTGGGCCTGCTGCTGCCGGCGATGGTCGCGGTGCGCCTGGACGTGGATGACCACACTTTCGACGGTGCCGCCGAGGTGGCCCTGTGCGACCTGGCCGAAGGCGCAGCACATGCGGCCCACGACTACGAACTGGTGGCGCGTTCGCCGGTACCGCTGCGCGACGTCGGCATGACCACCTTCGCGGTGTTCCGCGGCGGCGTGGCCCAGCGTGACCAGGTCGCGATCATCGTCGGCGAACCGGACCTGTCGGCGGTGGTACCGGTACGCGTGCACTCCTCGTGCCTGACCGGCGACCTGTTCGGCTCGCTCAAGTGCGACTGCGGCGACCAGCTGCGGCGCGGCCTGCGCAAGCTGAAGGAACTGGGCGGTGGCGTGCTGCTGTACCTGGACCAGGAAGGCCGCGGCACCGGCATCGCCGCCAAGATGCGCGCCTACGGCTACCAGCACGACGGCCTGGACACCATCGACGCCGATGCACAGCTGGGCTTCGGTGCCGACGAACGCCGCTACGGCAGTGCGGTGGCGATGCTGCATGGCCTGGGCATTTCGCGCGTGGCCCTGCTCAGCAACAACCCGACCAAGGCACAGCGCCTGCGCAATGCCGGCATCGAGGTGCTGGACTGCATTCCGGTCACCGGCGAGATCACCGCCGAAAACGAACACTACCTGCGCACCAAGGCCGATCGTGCTGGCCACCTGCTGGATGTCGATGCGCTGATCCAGGCTGCCCAGTAACACAGCCGACCTGCTACCGTCTGCGCGGTGCGGCCACCGCCGCCGCTCGCCCTGCCACCTGACGGAGCCCGCGTGACCGACGTCGCCCCCATCGCCCCGACCACCGAAGCCTGGCAATCGCTACCGCAACGTGCCGCCCGCCTGGCCGCACTGGAAGGCGCCTTCGGCGGACTGTTCGTGCCGGGTCTGCCACTGGCCGCAGCTGCCTGGTTCTTCGATCTGCCCGGCGGCCTGTGGACTGCCGCCCTGGGGCTGCTGATCGGCATCCTCTTCGGCGCCTGGCTCGGCCGCCGGCGACTGACCCGCACCCGCTGGCGCCTGGATGACCAGGGCCTGGGCCTGCGCCGCGACCTGATGTGGCAGCTGGAAACCCGCATTCCCATATCGCGCGTACAGCACCTGGACCTGCGCCGGGGCCCGTTGGAGCGCCGCGCCGGCCTGGCCACGCTGATCGTGCACACTGCCGGTACCCGCATGAGCGCGGTCACCGTCAACGGCCTGGATGAGGCCGACGCCGAGCGCCTGCGCGACACCCTCTCGCACCAGCTCGACCAGGACGCCGACGCCCTGTGAGCCTGCCGCCGCCCCTGCCCGCATCGCTGCCTGCCGGTGGCGAGGATCATCGCCTGCACCCGTGGTCGTGGCTGTTCGTGCTGCTGATGCAGCTGCGCCACTACTTCCTGCCGCTGGTCGCGCTGCTGGTGTTCGGCCAGCGTGGCGAGCGCGACCCGATGTGGGCGCAGTTGATTCCACTGTCGGCGATCGCGGCACTGGTGCTGGTCTCGGTGCTGCAGTACCTCAGCTACCGCTACCGCATCGGCAGCGATGCCATCACCGTGCGCAGCGGGCTGCTGGCGCGCAACCGCCGCGAGATCCCGTTCGCCCGCATCCACAACGTGGAAGTGCGGCAGAACCCGTTGCACCGGCTGTTCGGTGTGGCCGAGCTGCGCCTGGAATCGGCCGGCGGCGTGCGGCCGGAAGCCGAGATGCGGGTACTGAAGCTGGACCAGGCGCTGGCGCTGGAACGGCTGGTGCGCCAGCGTGGGCAGGCACCGCAGACCGCCGACGTCGTCGCCACTCCCTCGATCACCGGGGCGGACACCGAACAGGTGCTGCTGCGCCTGTCGAGCTGGGACGTAGTGCGCATGGGCCTGCTCTCCAACCGCGGATGGGCACTGGCGATCGCCGCCTTCGGCGTGCTGTTCCAGACCGTGCCGCGCCCGGTGATGGACGCGGCCATCCAGCGTGGTGGCAGGGAGGCCTTCGGCTACGCAAGCCACCTGCATCCCGGCATGGCCGGCGCCTTCCTGCTGCTGGCCGCAGCCCTGCTGCTGGGCTGGCTGGCGCTGCGTGCGTTGTCGGTGGTGCTGACCCTGCTGCGCTATCACGGCTTCACTCTCAGCGAGCAGGATCGCCGGCTGACCGTCTCGGCTGGCCTGGTCAGCCGAACCCGCAGCAGTGTCGCGCGTCGCCGCATCCAGGCCTGGACGCTGTACGAGACCACCCTGCATCGCTGGTTCGGCCTGCGCCAGCTGCGCGTCGACAGCGCCGCCGGCGGCCCTTCGCGGGACCAGGACCGCGCTCTGCGCGAGCTGGCACCGCTGGCCCCGGCAATGCGCTGCGAGCAGTTGGTGCAGCACCTGTTGCCTCAACTGCAGTGGCCACCGGCGCAATGGCAGTCCATTCCGCAGCGTGGCTGGTGGCGGCTGTGCCTGGGTGCGCTGCTGCTGGTCCCCGTGCTGGCCGCAGCCGCGTACTGGCGCTGGGGATCATGGGGCCTGATCGTGCTGGCCTGGCTGCCGCTGGCGCTGCTGGTGGCACATCGGCAGATGGCGCGCATGGGCTGGTATCTGGATGACCACTACGTCGCCGTGCGCGGCGGCTGGTGGAAGCGCTGGTGGCGCTGGGCCGAGCTGGACAAGGTGCAGGGCCTGCGCCTGCTGCGCTCGCCACTGGACAAGCTGTTGGGCACCAGCAGCCTGCAGCTGGATACCGCCGGCGCGCATGGTGATGTGGCGTTGATCCTGCACTACCTGCCGCAGGCGCAGGCGCAACAGGTGATGGATCAACTGGCGGCCGCGCTGGCGCGGCGCAAGCTGCGCTGGTAGGGAGTGCCGGCCGCTGGCCGGCAACCGCACACATCCCCGAGGTTGCCGGCCAGCGGCCGGCACTACCGCGGCGAGCGGGATCGCGCATCCACGCATGGCGTGTATCCGCATCAACCCATCAGCGCTGCGACGGCCCCCAATACCCCAGGTCCTTGCGGATCTGCAGGTCGCGCACCCAGCTGCCGAACGGCTTGCGCCGCAGCACGCCCATTTCACCGGACAGGAAATCCTCGGTAGCCGCAATCACGCGCTCGCTGGACAGGCCATCGCGGTACGGATGGATGGCATCGGCGTAGCGCACGATCTCCGCCTGCAGCGCGGCGTCGGGATGCAGCGCGCGCTGCAGCATCGCCGGCAGCTGCACCGGGTCGTCGAAGTCGATCATGTGCGGCTTGGGCACCCGGTTGCGGAAGGTCACCACCGGCTTGTGCTGGACGATGAACTCCGAAACGATCGACGAGGTATCCGACACCAGCACATCGGCGGCGCGCTGTGCGGCCATCACCTGCTCCGGCTCGATGAAGCGCGCATTGGCGCCGGCCAGCGCGCGGTAGCGTTCGAACAATTCCGGTGGGCACTTCGGGTGCAGGGTCAGCAGCCAGTAGCGGTTGCCTTCGGCGATGTCGGCGGCGATCTGCGCATGCAGGTGCGGGGCTGCGCTCAGGCGTTCGGTGAAGGTCGAGCCGAACAGGATCACCGGGCGTCCTCCAGCGGCGGCGCGCAGCGCGGCGCTCTCGCCACCGTCGTCGCGGAACAGCGGATCCAGCTTTGGCCAGCCGGTCTCGGCCACCGCGAAGTGGCCCTGCAGGGCCGCGATCTCACGGAACGGCGCGGTGGTGGCCGGCCCCTGCGTGCAGTAAAGGTCGAACATGCCGCGCACCCGGAAGTGGCCACGCGCGCTGTCCCGCTTCTCCACGTTGAAGCCATGGAAAAGCTGCACCTTGGCTCCCGAAAGGAAGGTCGGCACCCAGTTGGCGGCGCTGAACACCGCCCGCGGCCGCAGTGCCAGCGCCTGCTTGAGGCCGATGTTGGGCACTCCTGGCAGCTGGCTGCCGGCCGCGCCGCCCTCGAACCAGGCTGCCACCTCCTGCCCGGAGGCGTGCAAGGCCTGCGCCAACGGGGCGAGAATAGGCAGCGCATAGCGCTCCGTCGCAAACAACAGGTACCCGGCCATCATGTCCTCCACGACCGCTCCCATCGAACGGCCTCGCATCTCGGCCTGCATTATCGCGTTCAACGAGGCCGGCCGCATCGGCGACTGCCTGGCCTCGCTGGCCTTCTGCGATGAGATCGTCGTCGTGGACTCCTACTCCACCGATGCCACCGTGGCCATCGCCGAGGCCGCAGGCGCCCGCGTGCTGCAGCGCCCGTTCGACGGCTTCCGCAGCCAGAAGGCGTACTGCGTCGAGCAGGCCGGCCACGACTGGGTACTGTGCCTGGACGCCGATGAGCGGATCAGCCCGGAACTGCGTGCGGCCATCGAACAGGCCCGCGACGGTGGCTTCGCTGGCCATGCCGGCTATCGCTTCGCACGCCTGTCGGAGTACTTCGGCAAGTTCCTGCGCCATGGCAATGCCTACCCGGACCGGGTGATGCGCCTGTTCGACCGCCGCCGTGGCGGCTGGCGCGGCAAGCGCGAGATCCACGAGGCCGCCAGCGTCGATGGCAGTGTCGGTACCCTGCGCGGCGACCTGGTCCACTATCCCTACCGCTCCTTGCAGCAACAGCTGGCCAAGACCGAGAAGTACGCGCGGATGATGGCCGAGCACGAGTTCGCGCGCGGCAAACGTGCCACGCTGGGCAAGCTGGTGCTGGCACCGGCCTGGCGGTTCTGGCGCGGCTTCGTGTTCCGTGGCGGCTTCCGCGACGGCTGGCATGGCCTGGTCTACGCCTATGTGCGCGCCAACTACGTGCGCCAGAAGACCATCATGCTGTGGATGCTGGGCAACGGCCAGGCCGTGGCTGATCCGCCCAGTCCCTGATCGCCGGGCCCTGCCCGGCGCGCCGATGCGTCACGCCCCGGTGACTGCCCGGTGGCGCGCGCCTTCGACGATCGACAGGCCGGTCAGCAGGCCGACCAGGGTCACGTAGAAACTGGCCGTCATCTGGTGCGCGAACATCGACTGGGTCAGGCCGCACAGCGCATAGGTGATCACCAGCATGATGCCGGCTGCGGCCGGCCCCCGGAAGGTCGACCGTCCGCTGCGGCGATGAAGCCGCACGAACAACCCTAGCGGGATGCCATACACCGCCAGCAACAGCAGCAGGCCCGGTACGCCCTGGGTCGCTGCCCATTCGGCAACATCGTTGTGTGCATGCCCCAGGTGGCAACGCAACTCTTCCGGATTCTCACGGCAGACCGGCACGCGCAGCATCGCGCTGTCGAAATGACCGATGCCAACCCCCACCAGCGGGTGATCGAGGAAGGTCTCCCAGGCCACCTGCAGGCGTTCCACGCGGGCACCGGCGGAAGAATCACTGTCGCCCAGCTCCATCCGCTGCACGTCACTGTGCAGCTCGCTCAGGCGCACCTGGTGACGCAGCTCCGGCACCGACAGCAACAGGGTCGCGCCGATCGCCAGCATGCCGGCCAGCACCGACAGGCGCGCCGCACCGGTGCGCCAGCGCAGGCTCAGCGCCAGCACCACCAGCAGCGCCAGCAGGGCGGCGAACACGCCGCGGCTGCCGGTCAGCACGATGGTGCCGCAGCCGGCGGCCATGCCGAGGATCACCAGCGACCAGCGCCGCGACGGGCGACAGAACACCAGCAACACCATCAACACCATCACGATGTCGGCCAGCACGATGGCGTTGGTGAACAACTCTGCGCGCGGGGCGCCACCCAGCACCTGCCACAGCGACATCGCGAAGGTGGCGAGCAGGCCGGTCAATGATCCGTACCAGAGCCACCGCAGGTTGGGACGCAGCGCGCAGACCCAGAGCGCGATCCACGGGATCACCACGAATCGCGAGCGGTTGTCGACGTCTCGCAGGCCCTGCTCGAACAACACCACCGACAGTACGCCGAGCGCCAGCACCGCCAGCATCAGCCAGGCCAGCACTTTCACCGGCTGACCGGCCATGCCGCGCGCGCGCCACAGCAGCTCCGGCGCCAGCAGCGTGCTGAGCAGCAGCAGCAGGCCATACGGCAACAGGTTGATCGGCACGGTCAGCACCAGTGCCGGCAGGCAGAACAGGCCCAGCTGGGCGAGCGCATGCGCGACCCCATGGCGCCCACCGGCGGGAACGCCCAGCGGGTTTCCGGCCATGGGGTTCAGGTTGTCCGGTGAAGCTGGCACGTCGGGAAGTATCGCTGCAATCTGAGGGAAGAACGGGACGGGCCAACGCAGGCCGTCCCAGCCTGCTGTTTTACTGCCTTTGGGCCCGCTTGGGCAGACTGGACAAGCCGGAATCGTGGTGGCTAGTCATGTTCCTGCAAACGCCGTTCACGTTCGCGCTCCTCTGCAGTGACCACGCAGGGCACCTTCACCGCTGCTGCCGGCACCAGCCACCAGCGCCGCCGGTTGGCCACGCCGGCCAGTTCAGAACGGTTGCGGTCGACGCACGACAGCATCGCGTATTCGTGCACCAGCAACCAGCGGCGTCCGGGCGCCAGCCGCTGCCAGCGCGTGGCCGCAATCAGCTGCTCGTCCCAGTCCGTCTCGAAACCGAAGGTCGCTGCAGGACGGTCGGCCAGCAGCAGATGCTGCTCCTTCCAGGCCACCAGCCCCAACTCGGCATCCGGGCCCAGACGGCTACCAACCGTGCGCATCAGGCCGCGGGCGGAACTGGAATCGTTCAGCAGCGGATAGCCGACCAGGCTGTACAGCACCCAGACCATCGCCAGGGTCGACACCAGCGCCAGATGCCGGCGACGGCCGCAGGCCAGCAGGCTCAATCCGCCCCACACACCCATCGCCAGGATCGTCCAGGCCAGTGCGTCGACGGCGCCGGGCCCCAGCCCGCGGCTGTGGGTCAGGCGCAGCTCGAAGGCCGGCTCGCCCAGCACCGCCATCGCACCGGCCAGGGCCAGGCCCAGTGACAGCAGGCCGGTGAACGCCCCCACCACGGCCTGCACATCGCGCCGCCTCAGCAATCCAGGCAACAGCGGCGCCAGCACCAGGCAGAACATCGGCAGCGCCGGCAGGATGTACACATCGCGCTTGCCGGCGGGAATCGAGAAGAACAGCACCACCATCAGCCACCAGGCCAGCGGCAGCAGGTAGCGCGGGTCGCGGCGGCGCAGCCGGCGGCGCCACGCCGGAATCGCCCAGGGCAGGGCCAGGAACGCCGGGATCCACATCAGCGGCATCGTCGCCAGGAAGTACCAGGCGGGCTGATGGTGGTCCCAGGAATGGGCGTAGCGCCGCGCCGTCTGCTGGAACAGGATGTCGTCCATGTAGGCCCGGTACTCGTCCGAGCCGGTGGCAAAGCCGGCCAGCAGCATCGGCGCCAGCCACAAGGACACGGCCAGCAGGAAGGCCAGCGGCGCCAGCCAGAAACGCGCGTCGCGCGCATGCAGTCCCACCCGTGGCCACTGCAGCGCCGCGGCGATCGCCGCAGGCACGAGCATCAGCAGCGCCAGCATCCCCACGCCCTTGGTGATCACGCCGATGCCAGCAAAGAACCAGCCCAGCCACCACCAGCGCCAGCTTGGTCCCAGCAAAAGGTGGCGCAGCAGGCCGTAGTTGGCCAGGGTGATGAACAGCAGCAGCAGTGGGTCGATCTGCGCCTTCTTCGCCTGGAAGGTGAACTGCAGCGCGAACAGCAGCGCCCAGCCGGCATACAACCCCACCCGCCGCGTCCACAGGCGCCGCCCCAGGTCGACCACGCACCACAGCGTGCCCAGCGCCGCCAGCAGCGACGGCAGCAGGAAGGCCACGCGCCACTGCCCGACCAGGCTGTACAGCGTGGCCTGCCACCACATCAGCATCGGCGGCTTGTCCGAGTACAGCTCGGTGCCGCGATGCGGGAACAGCCACTGCCCGCTGTCGAACATCTGCTTGGCCACCAGTGCGAAGCGCGGTTCGTCCGACGGCCACGGATCACGAAGGCCCAGCCCGGCCCCCAGCACCAGCAGGGCCATCACCACGAACAACCACGTCTCGCGCGACGCGCGGGATTTCAGCATGGGACTCGGAACGTCAGCGGGGTCAGGCTGTTTTTAGCAGACGCGCGTAAAAGAAACCGTCGGCATCGTTGTCACCCGGCAGGCGCTGGCGCGCAATCCCCTCGCAATCCAGGCCGAATGTGTCATCCAGAGGCTGTGCCGCTGCGTCCGGATGCCACTTCAGGAAGGCTCGCACCTGATCGACGTTCTCGGCGCGCAGGATCGAACAGGTGGCGTACAGCAGCACGCCTCCCGGGCGCAGCATTGACCAGCACGCCTCCAGCAGGCGGGCCTGCACGCCGACCAGCGCATCGATGTCCTCGGCGCGGCGGTGGAACATCACGTCCGGCTGGCGGCGGATCACGCCGGTGGCCGAGCACGGGGCATCCAGCAGGATGGCGTCGAACGGCGTGCCGTCCCACCAGGCCCCGGGATCGCTGGCATCGGCCACCCGGGTCTGCGCGCCCTCGCCCACACCGGTGCGGTTATAGGTATCGCGGGCGCGCGCGAGGCGACGCGCATCGATATCGAGCGCCAGCAGGCGCAGACTGGGGTCACGTTCCAGCAGGTGCGCCGACTTGCCACCGGGCGCCGCACAGGCGTCCAGCACGCGGGCGCCGGTCGCGGGCGCCAGCGCGTCGGCTGCGCATTGCGCCGACAGGTCCTGTACCGACAGTGCACCGTCGGCAAAACCCGGCAGCTGGTTCACGGCAACCGGGGCCGCCAGGCGCAATGCATCGGCGCAGAGCGCGCTGGGTTCGGCGGCAATGCCCGCCTCGGCCAGTGCCGCCAGTGCCTTGTCACGGCCACCGTGCTGGCGATTGGCACGCAGCCACAATGGGGCCGGTTGCAGGCTGGCGCTGAAGATGGCGTCGGCCTGTGCCGGCCAATCGCGTTCCACCGCATCGGCCAGCCATACCGGGAAGGCATCGCGCGCCGGCTGCTCCGGGAAACCCTCGCGCTGCGCGCGGCGCAGGATCGCATTGACCAGGCCGGCCTGGCGCTCGCGGCCCAGCGCACGCGCGGCATCGACCGTGGCCGACAGCGCCGCATGCGCCGGCAGTTCCAACACGTCCAGCTGGGCAAAGCCCACCATCAACAGGGTGCGCAGGTCGGCGTCGCGCGCCGACAGCGGCTTCTGCATCCACGACTGCAAGGCAGCGTCATAGGTACTGCGGCGACGCAGGACCGCAAAGCACAGCGCTTCCAGCAAGGCACGATCGCGGCTGTCGGCCAGCTTCGGCAGCGCCCAGGCCAGTTCGGCCTTCAATGAACGGCCACGGGTGAACACCTGTGCCAGCACGCGTGCGGCCAGCATGCGCGTGGACGCGCCCGGCGCCGCCTTGGCCACGGAGAAATCGTTCTGCTTCGACACCGCTTATGCTCCCACGCGCAGATCACGGCGGGCGTTGAGGTAGTCGGCGGCGGTGATCGCCTTGCCGCCTTCGCGCTGCAGCGTACGCAAGCGCAGTGCGCCCTGGCCACAGGCGATGTCGATGCCATCGCGGCTGGCCGCCAGCACCGTGCCCGGCGCCTGGCCGTGGGCCTCGTCCAGCGCCACCGCGCCATGGATGCGCACGCGTTCGCCAGCCAGCGTCGCTTCGGCGATCGGCCACGGATTGAAGGCACGCACGGTACGCGCCAGCACATCGGCGCCCTGCGCCCAGTCCAGACGGGCTTCGGCCTTGTCCAGCTTGTGCGCATAGGTCACGCCCTGCTCCGGCTGCGGCCGTGCGATCGGCTTGATGCCGGCCCGCAGCAGGCCCAGGCCGTCGGACAGGACCTGTGCACCCAGCTCGGCCAGCTTGTCATGCAGCTGGCCACCGGTATCGGTGGCAGCGATCGGCAATTCCTGGTGCAGCAGCACCGGGCCGGTATCCAGGCCCGCTTCCATCTGCATCAGGCACACACCGGTCTTTGCGTCACCGGCCTGGATCGCGCGCTGGATCGGCGCAGCACCGCGCCAGCGAGGCAGCAGCGAGGCATGCACGTTCCAGCAGCCGTGGGTCGGGATCGCCAGTACCGCCTTGGGCAGGATCAGGCCGTAGGCCACCACCACCATCAGGTCCGGCTGCAGCTCGCGCAGCTGCTGCTGTGCAGCCTCGTCCTTCAGTGATTCGGGCTGGTAGACCGGAATGCCACGGGCCACGGCCTCGAGCTTGACCGGCGACGGTGCCAGGCCACGGCCTCGGCCGGCCGGCCGGTCAGGCTGGGTATAGACGGCCACGACCTCGTGGTGGCGCGCCGCGGCGCGCAGCGACGACACCGCGAATTCCGGCGTACCGGCAAAGACAATCCTCATGGCTACCCCACTTGCAGGATGGATTCGTGCAGGAAAGAAAACGGCGCCGTCGGCCGGCGCCGTGCAGCCCGCGCGCGTCGCGCAGGCACGGGCCACCCGAAGGGCGGCCCTGATGGGCGATCACGCCACGTGCTTGCGCTGCTTGGCCAGCTTCTTGCGGACCATCTCGCGCTTGAGCGGCGACAGGTAGTCGATGAACAGCTTGCCGTCCAGATGGTCCATCTCGTGCTGGATGCAGGTGGCTAGCACTTCACCGGCCTCCAGCTGCTGTTCCTGGCCGTTGCGGTCCAGGTACTTCACGGTGATGGTGTCGGCGCGGGTGACGTCGGCGAAGATGCCCGGGACCGACAGGCAACCCTCCTGGTACACCCGGCCCCCGTCCCTGGCGACGATTTCCGGGTTGATGAACACATGCGGTTCATTCTTCTCTTCGCTGACATCGATGACCATGAAGCGCTTGTGCACGTCCACCTGGGTGGCCGCCAGGCCGATGCCCGGGGCGTCGTACATGGTCTGGAACATGTTGTCGATCAGTTCCTGGAAGGCCGGCGTGGTGACTTCGGCGGCGTCGATCAACGCAGCCTTGGTACGCAGGCGCGGATCGGGGAACTCGAGAATGGGGAGAAGGGCCATGGCTGTTTCCGGATAGGGGGCCGGCACGCCGGCATACGTCGCAGATTCTAGCTCCAACGCTTGCCTTGCGCCCCGGTTTCTGGACTATAGTGCGCGGACCTGTTGGGGAATCAGGGCTTCACACCTATGTTGCTTCGTTTTCGTACGGTCGTCGCCGCGGCGATGCTGACCGTGGCTGCCTATGCTACCGCCGTGGAAGTGAATGGCGGGCACCCGGACACCTATGTGGTCCGAAAAGGGGATACGTTGTGGGATATCGCCGCACGTTTCCTGCAGAAGCCTTGGCTGTGGCCGGAGATCTGGCAAGCCAATCCGCAGATCGCCAACCCGCACCTGATCTATCCAGGTGACGTGCTGAGCCTGGCCTACCTGGACCGGGTGACCGTGTCCCAGGCCGGCCCGCGCCAGGAGGCCCCGATCGACGCCATTCCGCTGGCCCAGGTCGAGCCGTTCCTGAAGCAGTTGAGCGTTGTCGACAGCATCAAGCAGCTGCCCTACGTGGTCGGCCTGGAGGACAACCGCCTGCGCGTGTCCGGCGGTGACACCGTCTACGTGCGCCTGGCCGATGCCCAGGTGGGCCAGCGCTGGGCCGTGGTACGCCCGACCGTGCGGTACGCCCAGCCCAAGCCGACCGAAGACCTGACCGCCAATGGCGACGTGACCCCGGGCAGCGGCAACCTGTGGAAGGCCTACAACGCGCCCAACGCCCGCCGTGGCGTGCTCGGCTACGAGCTGGCCCAGGTCGCTACCGGCACCATCACCCAGATTGCCGACGGCAAGGTCGAGGCCTCCACGCTGGTGCTGGACAAGAACGACGGCGGCCGCGAAGTGCGCGCCGGTGACCGCCTGGTGCCGGTCGAAGCCAAGCCATACGACCTGCAGTTCGTCCCTCACGTACCCGCTGCCGGTGTCGAGGGTGTGGACGTGCGCGTGCTGGCCGTCACCGACATGTTCAATGCCGGTGGCCCGCGCGACGTGATCGCGATCTCGGCCGGCCGTGCCCAGGGCGTGGACAACGGGACCGTGTTCTCGCTGTGGCGCCCGGGCCGCCATGTGGCGCACCGCATGAAGTACCCGGGCTCCTCGCGCATGGACGACTCGCTCAGCACCGGCGCCGGCCGGGTCTCGCTGCCGGACGAGTATGCCGCGCACGCGATGGTGTTCCGCACCTTCGACAACGTCAGCTACGCGCTGGTGATGCAGGGTGTGAAGCCGGTGCAGGTGGGGTACAACGCGCTGCACCCGGACGCAAAGTAACCATTGCCGGGCGTGCCGGCCGCTGCCCGGCGGGCGTCTGCGGGAAAACCTGACGATCACGTGCGAAGGCGCCCTAGGGCGCCTTTGTTGTGTGCGGCCGATAGTGGGGGATGATCACGCATGCATATGAGGCGCTGCTGCGCCTGTTGGTGGCGGGAGGCGCACTGGCGCCACGACGGGCCCTGCTGCAGGCCGCGGGCGGTGCGCAAGCCGCCATCGCGCAAGGCCCGGCGAACTGGCGCGCGCACGGCTGCACGCCGGAGCAATGCGCCGCGCTGGAACGTCCCGACGCCCGGGTGTGTGCAGCCGCCCTGCGCTGGCTGGAACAGGACAACCATCACCTGCTGCCCTGCACCGATCCGGCCTTTCCACCTTCGTTGCTGGAGGTGCTCAACCCGCCGCTGGCGCTGTTCGTCGCCGGTGACCCCAGCCTGGCCTGGCGCCCGTCGGTGGCGCTGGTCGGCAGCCGTTCCCCCACCCCGGGTGGGCGCGCACTGGCCGCGCGTTTTGCCGGCTGTTTCGTCGAGGCGGGCCTGGCGGTGACCAGCGGCCTGGCCGCAGGCATCGATGCGGCTGCGCACCAGGCCACGCTGGACGCCGGCGGCTGCACCGTGGCGGTGATCGGCACCGGTCCTGACCGCGCCTATCCGGACAGCCACGCCCGGCTGCAGGCGCGCATCGCCGCCGAGGGCGTGGTGCTCAGTGAGTACCTGCCGGGTACGGCGGCCCGCCCAGGCCACTTCCCCGCGCGCAACCGGCTGGTAGCCGGGCTGGCGCTGGCGACCGTGGTGGTCGAGGCCGCCCAGCGCTCGGGCGCGCTGATCACCGCGCGGCTGGCCGCCGAGGCAGGCCGCGAGGTCTGTGCCCTGCCCGGATCGGTGCTCAACCCGCGCGCGGCTGGCTGCCACCGCCTGATCCGCGAGGGCGCGGCGCTGGTCGAGCGCCCCGAGGAGGTTCTGGAACTGCTCGCCCCTGCCCTTCGCCAGCAGCTGCCGGGCTTGCAATCGCGGCTGGCCACCCCCACTGAACAGGCACCGCCGGCCCTCCTGCCGGCGCGCTGGGCCGACGACCCGGACTACCAGTGCTTGTGGCGGGCCCTGGACCACAACCCAAGCGGTATGGATTCACTGATCACGCGCTGTGGATTGACGGCGTCCCAGGTGTCCTCCATGCTGCTGGCCATGGAACTGGCGGGAATCGTGGTGTGCGTACACGGCCGCTACTGTCGAACTCCCTAGTTTCTTCACCTCCACAGCGTCGCGCGACGCAGGCCGAGGGGCAATGAAAGAGAGCATCCTGGATGTACTGCTGTACCTGTTTGAACACTATTTCAGCGAAGATGCGGACCTGATCCGTGACCGCGATTCGCTGCAGAACGGCCTGATCCAGGCCGGTTTCAGCCCCACCGAGATCAACAAGGCGTTCGACTGGCTCGATGCCCTGGCCGCGCAGCGGCCGAGCGTGGCCCAGGCGCGGGTCGATGGCCCCGTGCGCATCTACCATGGCCCCGAGCTGGACAAGCTGGATGTGGAATGCCGCGGCTTCCTGCTGTACCTGGAACAGCACGGCATCCTCGACGCCGACCAGCGCGAGCTGGTGCTGGACCGGGCGATGGCCCTGGACCAGGACGAACTGGACCTGGACGACCTGAAATGGGTCGTGCTGATGGTGCTGTTCAACCAGCCCGGCTCAGAAGCGGCCTATGCCTGGATGGAGACGCAGATGTTCATGGACGAGCCAGAACCCCTTCACTGACCGTACACTTGGGGGCATAGCGCATTCAGGAGCGTCCCCGTGAGCGAGTGGTTCCATGCAGAAGGCAACCGGCAGCAAGGCCCGCTGCCGGCGGAACAGTTGGTCGAGTTGTTCCGAAACAACCAGATCTCCCTGGACACCCTGGTCTGGCGCGACGGCCTGCCGCAATGGCAGCCGTTGCGCACCGTTGTCGACGAGCTGGGCCTGATCGTGCCGGCGCTGGACGTTGCTGCGCCGGCCCAGCCACCCGAGCCGGAACCGGAACCGGTGGCCCCCCCTCCGCCGCAGCCGCCTGTGCTGCCGCCGTCCACGCCCTATGCCACCCAGGCGGCAGCCGGGGTCCTGCCACCGCCGAAGAAGAAGCTCTCCGGTTGCGCCCTGACCGCGATCATCGGCGGCGGCCTGCTGCTGGTACTGGTACCGATCATGGCCATCCTCGCGGCGATCGCCCTGCCCGCATACAACGACTACACCGTGCGTGCCAGGATCGCGACCGCGGTCAATGCCCTGCAGCCGCTGAAACAGCAGGTGCAGCACTTCGCCGACGATGAAGGCCGCTGCCCCGGCGCCAACGATGCCGGTTTCCCGGCCCCGGGTGACTTCAGCCAGGCCGGCCTGTCGGCGGTGAACATCGGCCGCTTCAACAACGGCCACTGTGGCATCGAAGCAACGCTGGCCGTGCCCGGCAAGAGCCTCGATGGCGACCTGCTGTGGCTGGAATATGATCGCGACAGCGGCCGCTGGGAATGCAGTGGTGAAAGCGACGACAAGTACCTGCCGACGTCATGCCGCGGCTGAGCCACGCGCACGGCAGCACCTCCAAGGACGATCCAACAGGGAACATGCAATGACTGAGTGGTACTACGCCGAAGGACAGCAACGCCAGGGCCCGCTGTCGGTCCAGGAGATCCGCCAGCGCTTCCAGCGCGGCGAACTGAACCTGGACACCCTGGTCTGGCGCGAAGGCATGGCCCAGTGGGCTGCACTGCGCCAGGTGGTCGATGAACTGGGCCTGCAGACGCTGGCCGGCGCCAGCACCGCCACTGCCAGTGGCGGCTTCGACCTGCGCAGCGACTACGCTGCCATCGACAACGGCACTGCGCCGCTGCCTGGCACGGGCGCGCTCAGCAGCTCGCCCTACAACGCCCCGGCCGCCGCCGCTGCCGGTGGCGCGCGGCCGGTGATCGGCGGCGAGGTGGTCTACGCCGGCTTCTGGAAGCGCGTCGCGGCCTACATGATCGACTACTTCGTGCTGGCCGTGCCGGGCGGCATCATCGGCGCCATCATCGGCGTGGTGCTTGGCGCCAGCATGGGCGCGGTGGGCAGTGGCGAGACCTCCATCGAAATCGTCGCGCAGCTGGCCAGCGCGCTGATCAACATGGCCATCGGCGTGGCCTACTACACCTGGTTCCATTCCTCGCAGGGCGGCGCCACGCTGGGCAAGATGGCGGTCGGCATCAAGGTCGTGCGCAGCAACGGTGACCGCCTGACCCGTGGCCGCGCCTTCGGTCGCTACTGGGCCATGCTGCTGAGCAGCTTCACCCTGGGCATCGGCTTCCTGATGGCCGCCTTCACCGAGCGCAAGCAGGGCCTGCACGACATGATCTGCGACACTCTGGTGGTCGACCGCTGGGCCTATACCGACCAGCCGCAGCTTCAGCGCCATGAGCTGGGTACGGTCACCATCGTGATCCTGGTGCTGACCGGCCTGCTGGCGGTGGCGGGCCTGGTGCTGCTGGTGGCTGCGGTCGGCTTCATCGCCAAGATGGCCTCATGAACGGCCATCCTCACGTCTGGCTGCTTGACAGGGGCTGGCCGGGCGTGATTCCTCTAATAAGGTGAAACCTGAACGCCCGGCACACTACCGGGCGTTCAGCGTATTGATTTGTCCGTGGCCGCTTCACTAATGCGGCCGTTTGCTCCACCCTAGCGGCCCCTTCCCTGCGGCTCGCCCCACAGACACTGCTGCCATGCCCAAGCACCTGCTCATCGTCGAATCGCCGGCCAAGGCCAAGACGATCAACAAATACCTCGGCAAGGACTACACCGTCCTGGCCTCGTATGGGCATGTGCGTGACCTGATTCCGAAGGAAGGCGCGGTCGACCCGGACAACGGGTTCGCCATGCACTACGACGTGATCGACAAGAACGAAAAGCATGTCGATGCGATCGCCAAGGCCGCCAAGGGCGCCGACGACATCCTGCTGGCAACCGACCCGGATCGCGAGGGTGAAGCGATCAGCTGGCATATCGCCGAGATCCTGAAGGAACGCGGGCTGGTCAAGGACAAGCCGATGCAGCGCGTGGTGTTCACCGAGATCACCCCGCGCGCCATCAAGGAAGCGATCAGCCAGCCGCGCGCGATCGCCAGCGACCTGGTCGATGCCCAGCAGGCCCGCCGCGCGCTGGACTACCTGGTCGGCTTCAACCTGTCGCCGGTGCTGTGGCGCAAGGTGCAGCGCGGCCTGTCCGCCGGCCGCGTGCAGAGCCCGGCGCTGCGCATGATCGTCGAGCGCGAGGAAGAGATCGAAGCCTTCATCGCCCGCGAGTACTGGTCGATCGCTGCCGAGTGTGCGCACCCGTCCCAGCACTTCAATGCCAAGCTGGTCAAGCTGGACGGGCAGAAGTTCGAGCAGTTCACCGTCACCGATGGCGACACCGCTGAAGCGGCGCGCATGCGCATCCAGCAGGCCGCGCAGGGCTCGCTGCACGTCACCGACGTGGCCAGCAAGGAGCGCAAGCGCCGCCCGGCACCGCCGTTCACCACCTCCACCCTGCAGCAGGAAGCCTCGCGCAAGCTCGGCTTCACCACCCGCAAGACCATGCAGGTGGCGCAGAAGCTGTATGAAGGCGTGGCCATCGGCGACGAAGGCACCGTCGGCCTGATTTCGTACATGCGTACCGACTCGGTGAACCTGTCGCAGGACGCGCTGGCGGAAATCCGCGACGTGATCGCCCGCGACTACGGCATCGCCTCGCTGCCGGACCAGCCCAACACCTACCAGACCAAGTCGAAGAACGCCCAGGAAGCGCACGAAGCGGTGCGCCCGACCTCGGCCCTGCGCACGCCGTCGCAGGTCGCCCGCTTCCTTACCGACGACGAGCGGCGCCTGTACGAGCTGATCTGGAAGCGTGCGGTGGCCTGCCAGATGATCCCGGCCACGCTCAACACCGTCAGCGTCGACCTGTCGGCCGGCAGCGAACACGTGTTCCGCGCCAGCGGCACCACCGTGGTCGTGCCTGGCTTCCTGGCCGTGTACGAGGAAGGCAAGGACAACAAGAGCGCCGAGGACGAGGATGAGGGCCGCAAGCTGCCCGCGATGAAGCCGGGCGACCGCATCCCGCTGGAACGCATCCTGGCCGAACAGCATTTCACCCAGCCACCGCCGCGCTACACCGAAGCGGCGCTGGTGAAGGCGCTGGAAGAGTACGGCATCGGTCGTCCCTCGACCTACGCCTCGATCATCCAGACCCTGCTGTTCCGCAAGTATGTGGAAATGGAAGGCCGCAGCTTCCGCCCATCCGACGTGGGCCGCGCGGTGTCCAAGTTCCTGTCCAGCCACTTCACCCAGTACGTGGATTACGACTTCACCGCCAGGCTTGAGGACGAGCTCGATGCCGTCTCGCGCGGTGAGGAAGAATGGATCCCGCTGATGGCCCGTTTCTGGGAGCCGTTCAAGGAACTGGTCGAAGACAAGAAGGAATCGGTCGACCGCGCCGAGGCCAGTGGCGCGCGCGAGCTCGGCACCGACCCGAAGACCGGCAAGCCGGTCAGCGTGCGGCTGGGTCGCTTCGGGCCATATGCCGCCATCGGCAGCACCGCCGAGGACGCCGAGGAAAAGCCGAAGTTCGCCTCGTTGCGCCCCGGCCAGTCGATGCACACCATCTCGCTGGAAGACGCGTTGGAACTGTTCCTGATGCCGCGCGCACTGGGCGAGGACAATGGTGAGCCGGTCAGCGTCGGCATCGGTCGCTTCGGCCCGTTCGCCAAGCGCGGCAGCACCTACGCCTCGCTGAAGAAGGAAGACGACCCGTACACCATCGACCTGGCCCGCGCCGTATTCCTGATCGAAGAGAAGGAAGAAATCGCGCGCAACCGGATCATCAAGGAGTTCGAGGGCAGCGACATCCAGGTACTGAACGGCCGCTTCGGCCCGTACATCAGCGACGGCAGGATGAACGGCAAGATCCCCAAGGATCGCGAACCGGCATCGCTGACCCTGGCCGAAGTGCAGCAGCTGATGGAAGAAACCGGCAAGCCGGTGCGCAAGGGCTTCGGCGCCAAGAAAGCCGCCGCGAAGAAGGCGCCGGCCAAGAAGGCTGCGGTGAAGAAGGAAGCAGCGCCGAAGAAGGCCGCGGCCAAGAAAGCACCGGCCAAGAAGACGGTGAAGAAAGCTGCCGCAAAGAAGGCACCGGCGAAGAAGGCCGTCAAGAAGACCGCTGCAAAGAAGTAGATGAGGGGTAGTGCCGGCCGCTGGCCGGCAACCCCGGAAACATCAGATGCCGGCCAGCGGCCGCCACTACCGAGTGGTGCGTTCCACCCCTTCTGCACGCGGCGGGGGGATAATGGAGGCCCACGCCGGGCTGGTCGCCGTCATGAAAGAACTCACCCTGAACTCTGCTGTCGCCACGCTCCGCGCCGGTGGCGTGATCGCCTATCCGACCGAAGCGGTCTGGGGCCTGGGCTGCGATCCGTCACATGAAGCCGCGGTGCACGCGGTGCTGCGGCTGAAGCAGCGCCCGATCGAAAAGGGCATGATCCTGGTCGCCGCCGAACTGTCGCAGCTGGAGGGCTGGGTCCGCCTGCAGGCATTGCCCGACGCCCGCCAGCGCGCGGTGCTGGCCAGCTGGCCGGGCGCCAACACCTGGATCCTGCCGGCCGGTCCGCACGCGCAGCCCTGGGTCACCGGCGAACACAGCGGTATCGCGGTGCGCATCAGCGCCCACCCGCTGGTCGCCGCCCTGTGCCGCGCCTGGGGTGGCCCGCTGGTCTCCACCAGCGCCAACCTGGCCGGTGAACCACCGGCCCGCAGCCGTGCCGAGCTCGATCCGCGCCTGCTGCGCCTGCTCGATGGCCTCCTCGACGGCGAGACCGGCGGCCTGGCCCAGCCAACCCCGATCCGCGACGCGCTCAGCGGCAACGTGCTGCGCTCCTGAACCGACGATTGCACTACCGCGGACAATCACGCACCCTGCCGCCATGAACCTGCTGCGCACCGCCCTGGGCCTGTGCCTGTTGCTGCCATGGACCGCACCCGCCGCCGAGGACGTGCGCGTGTACCGCTGTGTCGCCAGCAACGGCGCCGTGGCCCTGCAGGACAAGCCGTGCAGCAGTGGCCGGCAGGAAGTGCGTGACCTGCAGCGCCCGCGCGATCCGGCGCCCCGGGTGGTGCGCAGCGACGCGGCCCCCGCCCGGCCGGACGAGGTTCCGGTGATGCGTGATCGTGAGGTCCGCCACGTCTACCTCCAGCCACCACAACCGTTGTACGAGTGCGTAAGCGACGACGGTCGTCGCTACACCAGCGACAACAACGAGGGCAATCCGCGCTGGGTGCCATTGTGGACCAGCGTCTGGCTCCCGCATGGGCACCACGGCCCGGTCCATCCCGGCCCACGCCCGGCCTTCGGCACGCCGGTCGGCACCCCCATCGGTGAAGGAACCGGCTACCGGCCGCCAGCGGTGGGTGTCGGTGTGCAGGTTCCGGCCGGCAGCGTGCTGGTCCGCGACAGCTGCCATGCGCTGCCGCCACAGGAAGTCTGCGCGCGCCTGCGCGACCGCCGCTGGGAACTGGACCGCCGCTACAACAGCGCGCTGCAAAGTGAACGCACCGCCATCAGCAACGAACAGCGTGGCATCGACGCGCGCCTGTCGCGTGACTGCGAACGCTGAGCGCAGCGCCTGCCGTGGCATGTACGCTGTGCGCATGAAGAACCTGATCTGGCTGGCCCTGGGCCTGTTCGCCGGCAACGCAGTGGCCGACGACGGGCTGATCTACCGCTGCACCTCCAGCAACAGCGATGTGCCCACCCTGCAACGTACGCCCTGCCCAGCCGGCAACAAGCAGCAGGTGGTGCGGATTCCGGCCGCTGCCAGTGCGTCGCCCACGCCGGCCCCTGTGCCGTCGCCACCCGCACCGGCGGCGGCGGGTACGCCGCCGGCTTCCGCGCCCAGCCCCCGCCGCCCCGGCGAAGGACGCACGATCATGGAAGCCGGCATGGTCGAACGCGAAGGCGGCGATCTGATACTCGACAGTGCATCGCTGCCACGCCAGGCCGATGCCGCGCCGGACAGCAATGCGCCACCGAAGCCGCCGCTGCCGCCCATCTTCCAGTGCACCGACAGCCAGGGCGGTGGCTACCTGCACGAATACGAAGCTGCCCCCGGCCGCTGCGAACTGATGACCGTGCAGGGCCTGGGCGGCGCCACACCGGTCAATGCTGCAGGCTGCGAAGTGGTGCGCGACCGCTGCGAGGAACTGCCGGACGCGCAGCGCTGCAGCAGCTGGCAGCAACGCTTCCGCGACGCACGTGGCCGCGAGCGGTTCGCCTCACCGGAGAACCGCGACAACGCCCGGGCGGAACGCGAACGGTTGCAGGGCGTGCTGGAGGCCAGCAACTGCCCGGTCCCGGGGTGACTGCCATGCGGTAGTGCCGGCCGCTGGCCGGCAATCGCAGGATCTTCAAAAATGATTCCAGTTGCCGGCCAGCGGCCGGCACTACCCGCTGGAAGATCAGAACCCGTAGCGCAGGAAACCGCCATCCACTGCGATGCACTCGCCGGTGACATAGCTGGCCGCCGGCAGGCACAGGAAGCCTACCGCAGCAGCCACTTCCTCCGGCTCGCCGATACGACGCATCGGCGTGCGATTGATGACTTCTTCGTAGTAGTCCGGGTCCGACAACGGGCCGGACGTGCGCCGCGTGCGGATGTACCAGGGCGCCACCGCGTTGACCCGGATGCCATCCTCCGCCCACTCGACGGCCAGGTTGCGGGTCATCTGGTGCATCGCGGCCTTGGTCATGCCATAGACCACGCCACTGCGCACATGGGTCAGGCCGGACACGCTGCCGACGTTGACGATGGACGACGACGCATGCCGTGCCAACAGCGGATGCGCGTAGCGCGACAGCTCGAAGGCCGAGAACAGGTTGGTCTCGAAGATCTTGCGCCATTCGTCCTCGGAATACTCCGTGGCCGCCTTGGTGACGTTGCCACCGGCGTTGTTGACCAGGATGTGCAGGCCATCGCTGTGGTCCTCCACCCAGTCCAGGATCTGCCGGCGGTCCTCGTCATCGGAGACATCGGCAGCCAGCGCGTGCACCTGGTGCTGCGGATACACGTCCAGCAGTTCGTCGCGCGCCGTCTCCAGCATATCGATGTCACGGCCCACGATCATCAGGTCGGCGCCGAGGCCGGCCAGTTCGTGCGCGATGGCCAGGCCAATGCCGGCGCTGGCGCCCGTAATCAGGGCAGTCTGGCCGTCCAGGCGCCACCGTTGCTGGGTCATGTGTCCTCCGGGGCCGCGCCCGCTGTGTTTCGATGCCGCAAGGATACGCGCTCACGGCAGGGCGTTGCCGGAGATGCGACACTGCGCGAACGCCCACCGCGGAGTACCGCCATGCGCATCCTGATCCTGTCCTTGTCCCTGCTGGCCATCGTGCTGCTGGTGGCCTGCCAGCGTCCTCCGACGCCGAACCCGGAGAAGCCACCGGTACCCAAAGCGATGTCGCGTGCGATGCAGGAGCCGCTGGACCGCGCCAAGGGCGCGCAGAAGGCCGTGGATGAAGCCGCCGCACGCGAGCGCAAGGCCGAGGCCGACGCGGCGCAATGACGAGTGGCCCATGGGGTCAGAGCCCTTTGCGAAGCCAAGGGATCCAACCCCATGAACGAGAACGCCCGGCCAAGGCCGGGCGTTTCGCTGTCCAGTAGTTCCACGATCTGCGTGGATGGCTTCCGTCAGAACCCGCAGAAGCAGTAAGCAAGCGCCTTCACCGGTGCGCCATTGCCCTTCTCACGGGCCGCGTTCTCGACAAAGCGCAGCTGCGTATCCACTTCGGGCATCGTGCGTGCCAGCATCATCCGCGCCATGCCCGAATCGGACAGCATCCAGGCACCGGCGCGGCTGCCGGCGAAACCGCTGACGAACTGTGCGAACGGCGTGGCTGCCTTCTCGATGTAGCGCACCCGGTAGGCATCGGCCTTGCCCAGCTTGGCCCGGCTGGCGGCGTCGGCCACGGCATCCTTCAGGCCACCGAAGGCGTCAACCAGGCCACGTTCCTTGGCCTGTGCACCGCTCCACACGCGGCCACGGGCCACTTCGTCGACGGCCTCGACCGGCTTCTTGCGGGCGTCGGCGACGCGACCGGTGAAGTCGGCGTAACCCTTGTTGATCACCGTCTGGATGACCTGGCCCACCGCCGGATCCATCGGACGGGTGACATCGAAGGCACCCGCGAAACGGGTGGTGCCGACACCATCGGTATGCACGCCGATCTTGTCCAGCGCGCGGCTGAAGTTCGGCACCATGCCGAAGATGCCGATCGAACCGGTGATGGTCGACGGATCGGCATAGATGCGATCGGCATTCATGCTGATCCAGTAGCCACCGGAGGCAGCCAGGTCGCCCATCGACACCACCACCGGCTTGCCGGCAGCCTGCAGGGCTACCACTTCACGACGGATCTGCTCGGAGGCGAACACTTCACCGCCCGGCGAATCCACCCGCAGCACCACCGACTTCACGTTGTCGTCGTCGCGCGCGGCACGCAGCAGCGCCGAGGTCGACTCGCCACCGATGCGGCCGGCCGGCAGGTCACCGCCACTGATTTCGCCGGCAGCCACCACCACGGCCACCTGCGGACGCGAGTCCACCGGGTTGCGGCGCGCGTCGAGCAGGGCCAGGTAGCGGCCGAAGTCGACGTTGCGGAAACCACCGTCGGCATCCTCGTCGGCCACGCCGCGCTCGATCATCAGATCCTCGAATTCCTCGCGGGTCTTCAGCGCGGTCACCAGCTTCTGCTGCAGCGCGAACTTGGCCAGGTCGCCACCGGCGGCGGCGATGCCTTCCGGCAGCGTGTCGATGCCGGCGGCCAGCTGTGCCGGGTCCAGGCGGCGGGCCTTGGCGATGTCGCCCAGGTAGCGCTGCCACACGTCGTTCATCCAGAACAGGTCGGCTTCCTTGGAGGCCGGCGACGCGGCGTCGAGCACGTACGGCTCGGCCGCGGACTTGTACTCGCCCACCTTGAACAGGTGCACGTCCACGCCCAGCTTGTCCTGCAGGCCGGTGCGGAAGTACTGGCGATAGCGGCCCAGGCCTTCGAGCACGACCGAACCCATCGGGTCCAGGTAGACCTCGTCGGCCTGCGCGGCCAGCAGGTACTGCGACTGGCCCATGCTCTCGCTGTAGGCCACCAGCTGCTTGCCGGAGGCACGCAGATCCTGCAGCGCGGCGGCCACTTCACGCAGCGAAGCGAACCCGGACGGCTGCAGCTTGTCCAGCTCCAGCACCACGCGCTCGATCTTCTTGTCGTCCTTGGCCGACTCGATCACCCGCAGCAGATCGCGCAGCTGGATTTCCTCGGCACCGTTGTCACCCACCGCCTTGGCCAGCGCGCGGCTGACCGGATCGGCACTGAACTGCTCGACCAGGCGGCCTTCCGGCGCGATCACCAGGGTGGTGCGGTCCTGCAGCGACTTGCTGGCACCGGCGCCCATGCCGGCGGCGATGACGAACATCACCAGCAGCAGGAACAGCAGGCCGAAGAACACCAGGTTGAGGATCAACCGGCGGGTGAAGTTCATGACGTCCCACAGCCCGATGAAGAAACTGGCGACGGGGTTGCGACGCGCCGGGGGCAGCGGGGGCACGGGTTGATTCATGGAACGCTCCGGATGGCTTCTTGCCGTGGTACCAGCATAGCCGGTGCCGCGTGATGCAGCATCGGACACAAGTCAGGGGATCGCCCGTCACGGGTGAACGTAGCGGGCAGGAAGATCAGGACAGCGCGGACTGCCCGATGCGCTGGCTGCTGCGGCGCAGGCGCCAGCCCATCAGGATCGCAGCGGCGGTCAGGCCGACGATCAGGCCGATCCACATGCCCTGCGGGCCCATGCCCAGCCCCAGGCCGAGCCCGGCGCCGAGCGGCATGCCCAGGCCCCAGTACGCGAACATGGCGATGAACATCGGCACGCGGGTGTCCTTCAGCCCGCGCAGCGCGCCGGCCGACAGTACCTGGATGCCGTCCGGGAACTGGAAGGTGGCCGCGTACAGCAGCAGGGTCGAGGCCAGCCCGGCCACCGCCAGGTCGTTGGTGTACACGCCGACGATGGCGTCGTGGCCGAACAGCAGCACCGCCGCCGACAGCGTCTGCGTGCCCATGATGATCGCGTAACCGGCCCAGGCCGCGCGTCGCACGCCGAAGCCGTCACCACGGCCGACCGCATGGCCGACGCGCACGGTGGTGGCCTCGGCCACGCCCATCGGGATCATGAAGCACAGCTGCGCGACGTTGATCGCGATCTGGTGAGCCGCCGCTTCATTGGCTCCCAGGCGACCGATCAGCAACGCGGTGACGATGAACAAGCCACCTTCCATCAGCACGGTGATGCCGATCGGCAGGCCGGTGCGCAGCAGCTCCCAGATCGCCTTCCAGCGCGGCCCTTCGAAATGCGAGAACAGCTGCAGGTGGGCAAAGCGCTTGGTGCGCCACAGGTACAGGGCAAACGCCGTGGCCTGCAGCCACATCATCACCGCCGAAGCGATGCCCAGGCCTTCCGCCCCCAGTTCCGGGAAGCCGAGCTTGCCGTTGGCCAGCACGTAGCCCATTGGCGCCAGCACCAGCAGGCCACCGAAGCCGAGCAGCATGGTCGGCAACGTCCAGTGCATGCCTTCGCTCAGGTAGCGCATGCAGAAGTACAGGGTCAGCGCAGGTCCGCCCCAGCGCACCGCATGCAGGAACGCGGTCGCCCCCGGCACGATGTCCGGCGCGATGCCGAAGGCCGGCAGCAACGGCGGCACCACGGTGAGGAAGGTGAACATGATCAGGCCCAGGCCCAGCGCCAGCCACAACGCCTGGCGGAACAGCGGGCCGATCTCGCGCTCGCGGCCGGCGCCATGCAGCTGCGACACCGAGGCGGTAAGCGAGATGAGCGTGCCGATCGGGATCAGCATCGGCAGCCACAACAGTGCGGTACCGATGGTCACCGCAGCCAGGGTCGCCGTAGCGTGGTGGCCGGCAATCACGTTGTCGACGAAGGAGATCAGACCGGTGGACACATGGCCCAGCACGAGCGGCAGGGCGAGCAGACCGGTGGCGCCGACTTCCTTGCTGAAGCGCGGCGTGGAGGTTGCAGTAGACATAAGGTGCTTGACGCGAACTGCGGTTGCGCGCGAAGGGCACAGGCACCGGGTTTGCGGCCGGTCATCTTACGCGCGCAGCGCGGGTATTCCCATGACACGGCGTGAATGCTGGGTTCCAGCCGCCCCACACAAAAGGGGACGGAGGGAATTAAGTCGTTTCAGGCCCGTTAGTGCCGGATGCGACTTAATCCCCTCCGTCCCCTTTTTTACTGGCCGGCCTGACGCTTCAGCCAGCTGTCGCGCTCGGCGGCGGGCACGGCGAGGAAGGCGCTGCGCACCGTGTCGCGTTCCTGCGGCGGCGTGCGCTGCGCGACCAGGGTCAGCTGGGCCAGCTGCGCCGGGCTGAGTTGGCGCAGCACGGCCAGCGCGGTCTCGCGTTGCGCCGGTGGAACGAATCCGAACAGCCCGTGCAGCTTGGGGAATTCCAGGCCCAGCTGCGGGCCCAGCCGCCATCCGTCGCGGAACGCCTGATCCTGCGCCTGGAACTGCTGCCGCATGCGCTGCTGTTGATCGGCCGGCAGCGAATTGAAGCGCGCAGCCGCCTGACGGATGCGCTCGCGCTCTGCTTCCGGCAATGCGCGCCAGGCGGCGTAGTCGGCACGGCGCTGTCGCTGCTGCTGCGCATCCAGCTGGGCGAACTCCGCAGGTGCTGTTGCAGCGGCCGACGCCGGCGTGGCCGGCGAACTGCCCGCAACCGGTGGCGGCAACGGCACGCTCAACGGCTGCGGTGCGGCGGACAGCGACAGCGGCAGGGCCAGCAGCAGGCTGGCGAGCACGGACTTATTCATCGGCGGCAGCAGTTTCCAGCGTGGCACTGGCCGGCTCCGGCCGGCTCGGCTTGGCTTGCGATTCATCCACCGGCAGCGGGCCGCCCGCGGCAGTCCACGCGTACAGGTCGGCATCGGCGACCAGCGGGTAGTCGCGATCTGCCAGCATCGCTGCGTCATCATTGGCTTGCGCCTGGCCCGCGTCCGGTGCGGCGTCGACCTTGCTCGGTGGCAGGGCTTCCACGGTCACCGGACCGGCTTCGGCCACCACGCCCTCCGGCAAGGGTGCATCGCTGCCGAACGAATGTCCCTGCAGGTGGCGCCAACCCAGCGCCGCGGCCAGCAGTACCGCCACGGTCACCAGCAGGATCAGCGGACCGCGCCAGCGCGGCTTGGCACTCGCCCGACGGCGCTTGGCGTTGGCAGTGGCCCGCTCGTCGCGCTGGGGAGCGCGCCAGCTGGAGGCCGGTGCTTCATTGTGGGTGGTGGGTGCGGCCGGCTGCTGCAGTTGCTGCAGGCGCGCGGCCGGCAGGTCACGGACACGGGCCTGTACCTGCTCGGCCAACTGGCGCCAGGCCGCGGCATCGGGCCGGCCCTGGGCATCACGCGGGCAGGCATCGGCCAGCAGGTGCTGGTAGCCGGCCTCGTCCTGGTCGAGCACGCGCATGGCGATGCCCTCGTCGAGGCTGCCGCCCACCCGCAGCAGCAGCGCCAGTCGTGGAAGTGGCGGCATCGCGCCCAACGCGGCCAACGACGGCGCCCACTGCCCGCCCGCCGGCTCGCGCAGCGCCTGGCGCTGGCCCAGCAGGGTCCAGAAGCGGGTCGGCCATTGCGCCATCGGCAGGTCGCTGGCGACCGCCGCAAACGCGCGCATCACCGCCACCAGGGTCTGCTCGGCACGCGCGGCATCGCCGCACTGCAGTTCAGCCACCACCAGGGCGCGGCGCTCGACGCCACGCAGGAACGCCGACAGCGCGCCGGCCGCGGTCGAGGAAACAGGGGCGGGCACAGCCGTCATCGGTCACTCCAAAGGTCTGCCGGCATGATAGCGGCAGCCCATCGGCACCCGTAGGACTTGCGCCCACAGGCACTTCGTGCTGCAGGTTGTGCACAGCACCACGCTCCCCGCGCGGGAAACTGCGGCATGCAGCTGAATTCACTCTGTTTCAGCAATGTTTCACACTCAAGTCGTTGATTTTGAATGACTTTGAAGTGTGGCGATTTTTTGACCAACCCAAGGGTGAGCTCGTCGCCATCGGCCTCCTAGGTTCCCGTCGACCGGTAACGCACAACGTTATCCACAGAACATGTGGATAAGACTGAATCTCCAATGGACACCGATATTTAGGTGACATTTATGATTCAACGGTCGTCGCCCGGGCACGTCTGCCCCCTGCCATTCCAGCGCGCATGGCCCGTTACACTGGCCCGATGCTTTCACCCATTCCGACCCTGCAGGTCGCCCTGCCCGTCCCGCTGCCGCGCCTGTTCGACTACCTGTCGCCGGAGGGCGATGGCCCCACGACCGCAGTCGGCTGCCGCCTGAAGGTGCCGTTCGGCAACCGCGAGCTGGTCGGCGTGGTGGCCGGCCACGGCCAGACCGACGATGGCCAGGGACTGCGCCAGGCGCTGGCCTGGTGCGACCTGCAGCCGCTGCTGCAGGGCGAACTCTGGCAGAGCCTGCAGTGGCTGGCGCGCTACACCCATGCGCCACTGGGCGAGGTGCTGAGCACCGCCCTGCCCGGCCCGCTGCGCCATGGCGAGGTCCTGCCCGACACACACCACTGGGGTTGGCAGCTGACCACCGAAGGCCACGCCCAGCGTGAAAAGCTGCGCGCCGGCAGCCGTCCGCGGCAACTGGCCGAGCTGCTGGCCGGGGCGATCGTGGATGAGGACGTGCTCGGCGAACGCATGGCCGACTGGCGCATCGCTGCACGCAGCCTGGCCAAGCGCGCGCTGGCCGAGCGCGTTGCGTTGAGCGTGGCCCCCCAGCATGCACAGCCACTGCCCGGCCCCACGCTCAACCCGGACCAGGCCGGGGCGGTGGCGGCGATCAACGCTGCCGACGGCTTCCAGCCGTTCCTGCTGGATGGCGTGACCGGCAGCGGCAAGACCGAGGTCTACCTGCAGGCGATCATCCACTGCCTGGCGCAGGGCAGACAGGCGCTGGTGCTGGTGCCGGAAATCGGCCTGACCCCGCAGACCCTGGCACGTTTCCGCGGTCGTCTCGGCATCGCCGTGCACGCCTTGCATTCGGGGTTGAATGACAACGAGCGCGCGCGCGTCTGGGCGGCCGCCTCACGTGGCGAAGCACGGGTCATCGTCGGCACCCGCTCGGCGGTGTTCACGCCGTTGCCGCAGGCCGGCCTGTTGATCGTCGACGAGGAACACGACGGCAGCTACAAGCAGCAGGACGGCATCCGTTATCACGCGCGCGATTTCGCTCTGGTCCGGGCCAAGGCGCTGGGCATTCCGGTACTGCTCGGCAGCGCCACGCCCTCGCTGGAAACCCTGCACAACGCCTATGCAGGCCGCTACACCCACCTGCGCCTGAAGCAACGTGCCGGCGATGCACGGCCACCGCGCGTGCGCATCCTCGATGTGCGCAAACGGCCCTTGCACGACGGCCTCTCGGCCGACGTGCTGGCCGGCATCGGCGAGCACCTGCAGCGCGGCCAGCAGGTGCTGGTGTTCAAGAACCGCCGCGGCTACGCACCGGTGCTGCTGTGTCACGACTGCGGCTGGACCGCGCCGTGCCAGCGCTGCGATGCGCCGATGACCGTGCATGGCGGCGGCCGGCGCCTGCAATGCCACCACTGTGGCGCGCGCCAACCGGCGCCGTTGGCGTGCCCGGCCTGCGGCAGCCTGGCACTGCAGCCGCAGGGTATCGGCACCGAACGCCTGGAAGAACACCTCACCGCCGCCTTCGCCGACTTCCCGGTGGTGCGCATCGACCGCGGCACCACCTCGCGACGCGACGCGCTGGAACAGCAGCTGGCGAAACTGGGCGACCAGCCCGGCATCCTGGTCGGCACGCAGATCCTGGCCAAGGGCCACGACCTGCCGAAGCTGACCCTGGTGGTGGTGGTCGGCATCGACGAAGGCCTGTTCTCCGCCGACTTCCGCGCCAGCGAGAAGCTGGCGCAGCAGCTGATCCAGGTGGCCGGTCGTGCCGGACGTGCACGTGACCCCGGCGAGGTCTGGCTGCAGACCCATCACCCGGGTCACCCGCTGCTGGAAACCCTGGTCAGCGGTGGCTACCACCCGTTTGCGCAGGCCGAGTTGAACCAGCGCCAGGCGGCCGGGTTCCCGCCATTCGCGCATCTGGCGCTGATGCGTGCTGAAGCGCAGCAGGTGGAGCATGCCAATGCATTCCTGCTGGCCGCGCGGCAGCTGCTGGGCGAGCAGGACGTGGTCGAGGCCTACGGGCCGATGCCAGCCCCGATGCCACGCCGCGCCGGCTACCAGCGCACGCAGCTGCTGCTGTCGGCGCCGCAGCGGCCGCCCCTGCATGGCGTGCTTTCGCAACTGGTACCGCAGCTGTATGCGCTGCCGGAAGCCCGCAAGGTGCGCTGGTCGCTGGATGTGGATCCGACGGATCTGTATTGACGGGTCAGAGCCCACCCGTCGGGTGGGATCCGACCCCGAACGCCTTCGCTTACGTCAGCGGCGACATCACGCCGCGCTGGTAGGCCGGCCGCTCGCGCAGGCGCGCATACCAATCCGCCAGGTGCGGAAGCTCCGGCCGCTGGATCGGCAGCTCGTACCAGGCGTAGACCAGCGAGCCCAGCGGGATGTCGCCCATCGCGAACTTCTCGCCCGACAGCCACGGCTGCCTGGCCAGGGTAGCGTCGGCCATCGCCAGGTAGTCACCGGCGCGCACGATGGCGGCACTGATGCGCGCTTCGTCGCGGTCGGCCGGCGCGGTGCGCATGATGCCCCAGACCAGGTCGCTGTACAGCGGTGCCATCCGCGAAGTGCTCCAGTCCATCCACTTCTCGGCCTGGGCGCGTTCCATCGGGTCCTCGGCGTACAGCGTGCCCAGCGCATAGCGCGCGCTCAGGTAGCGCACGATGGCGTTCGATTCCCACAGCGGCAGGCCGTGGTCTTCGATCACCGGCACCAGGCCGTTGGGATTCATCGCCTGGTACTCCGGCGTCTGCGTGCCGCCGTGGCTGCCGCCGACCTCGATGGATTGGTACGGCAGGCCGATTTCCTCGGCACACCACAGCACCTTGCGGACGTTGCTGGAATTGCGGCGGCCCCAGATCTTCAACATGCGGGTTTCCTTTGCTGGCAATGCGAGCGGCAACGATACGCCTGATCGATACAGGTGTGTGCGTGCCGGATGCGGGACCTGGCATCCGGGCATTGCCGGCAAGCGGCCGGCACTACCGGTTCTTCTTTGGCAGCGCGCGCACGTAGGAGGACTTGCCATCCTTCTTCAGCTCGAACAGGCCGATCGCCGCCAGCAGATCGCTGAGCTTGCCGTAGCCGTAGTTGCGCGGATCGAACGAGGCCTGGTTGCCGATCTGGCTGCCAACCGGGCCGAGGTGCGACCAGCCATCCTCGCCCTCGGCCGCGGACACCGCACGGCGCAGCATCTTCACCAGCCGCGTGTCGCTGCGCATCTCCGCGCCACTCTTGCGCGGACGCGAATCGTCGTTGGCCACCGGCTCGTTCGAAGCCTGCTCGCTGGACGCCTGCTCGGCATCCGGCACGCTGGCATGGGTCTGGCCCAGTGCCTCCAGGTAGGTGAACTTCGAGCACGCATTGACGAACGGCTCGGGCGTCTTCTTCTCGCCGAAGCCATATACCTTCACGCCATCTGTCAGCAGGCGCATCACCATCGGGGTGAAGTCCGCATCGCTGGAGACGATGGCGAAGCCATCAAGGTTGCGCGCGTACAGCAGGTCCATGGCATCGATCACCATCGCCATGTCCGAAGCGTTCTTGCCCTTGCTGTAGGCGAACTGCTGGATCGGGCGGATCGCATACTCATGCAGCACCGCTTCCCACCCCTTCAGTCGCGGGCTCTTCCAGTTGCCGTAGGCACGGCGCACGTTGGCCACGCCGTAGCGGGCGACTTCCGCCAGGACCTCGTCGATCTTCGAGGCCGGCGCATTGTCGGCGTCGATCAACAGGGCGATGCGCTTTTCCGGTTCGCTCATGGGCTCCTCACGGGCCGTTGCCTGAACCCGAGTATCGCCGATCCGGGCAGGCGCTGACGTGACAGGTGGCCGCCGTGCGAAGATGCCAGGCGCTTCCCCCGATGCCCCCACTGGAGTGAGTCGATGAGTCGCGAGCGCGTTCCCCACCTGGTCGTTGTCGGCGGCGGTTTTGCCGGTCTCTGGGCCACCCGTGCCCTGGCCCGCGAGCGCATACGCATCACCCTGGTCGATCGCCGCAACCATCACCTGTTCCAGCCGCTGCTGTACCAGGTGGCCACCGCCGGCCTGTCCGCGCCGGATATCGCCGCACCGCTGCGCCACATCCTCGGCCACCAGCGCAATGTGGAAGTCCGCCTCGGCGAAGTGGTGGCCATCGACAAGCAGGCGCGGCAGATCCGCATGGCCGATGGCAGCACGCTGGACTACGACAGCCTGCTGCTGGCCACCGGCGCCACCCACGCCTACTTCGGCAACGACCAGTGGGCCGATGATGCGCCCGGCCTGAAGACGCTGGACGATGCCATCGCGCTGCGCCGCAAGCTGCTGCTGGCGTTCGAACGCGCCGAGGCCGAACCGGACCCGGCGAAGAAAGCGGCGTGGCTGAGTTTCGCCATCGTCGGTGGTGGTCCCACCGGTGTCGAACTGGCCGGCACCCTGGCCGAGATCGCGCGCCACACGCTGCGCAACGAATTCCGCCACATCGACCCGGCCAGCGCCAAGGTGCGGCTGGTCGAGGCTGGGCCGCGCGTGCTGTCCTCGTTCCCGGATGTGCTTTCGCTGAAGGCGCGCCGCCAACTGGAAAAGCTGGGCGTGGAAGTGCTGACCGGAACCCCGGTGAGCGACATCGACAGCCAGGGCTTCAAGCTCGGCGAACAGTTCGTACCGGCGCGCACCGTGGTCTGGGCCGCCGGCGTGGCCGCTTCACCGCTGGCGCGCACGCTGGACGTGCCGCTGGACCGCGCCGGACGCGTGCCGGTGCAACCGGACCTGACCCTGCCCGATCACCCGGAGCTGTTCGTGGCCGGCGACCTGGCCGCGCTGAGCCAGGCCGACGGCAAGCCGGTCCCCGGTGTGGCACCGGCCGCCAAGCAGATGGGCAAATACGTGGCCAAGGTGATCCGCGCACGGCTGCACGGCACGCCCGAGCCCGGTCCGTTCAAGTACGCGGACTACGGCAACCTGGCCACCATCGGCCGCATGGCCGCGATCGTGCACCTGGGCCGACTGCAGCTGTCGGGCGTGCTGGCGTGGTGGTTCTGGCTGGCCGCGCACGTGTTCTTCCTGATCGGTTTCCGCAACCGCATCGTGGTGCTGCTGAACTGGGCCGTGGCGTACTGGAGCTACCAACGCAGCGCGCGCATCATCTTCGGTGATGACCGCGACGACCGGCGGCCGAAGCGGTAGGGCTGCGCGCAGCGGGGTCGGATCCCTTTCCGCAGGAAAGGACTCTGACCCCGTCAACACCCTCCACGCATGGCGTGGATCTACCGGTTCATCGGGCCACCGGGCACCCGCCGTTTCGACCAGGTCCGGCAGAAGTCCTCCTTCCTCGCGGTGTCGGCAATCTGCGCAGTACTCCAATGCCGGGTGATCCAGATCGCCAATGCGGTACTGCTGAGATGCCAGCGCGGCATGCCGCGCTGTGGTTGCCGCCACAGGTGGCGCCGGGCAATCCAGAAGGCCTCCCGCTCCACTTCCGGCACCTTCTTCTTCATCACGTCCTTGTCGAAGAACTGCGCGGCGAAACGCCAGGGATTCATCGGCTGGTATCCCGCGCGTGGTTCACTGCTGCACGCAGCCATACCACTGGGCGCGCGGTCGGCCGGCTTCGGCCGACCGCCTGCCAATGCCAGCCCGAGCAGGTACAGCAGGCCAGGCAACAGCGCGATGCCGGCGACCAGCACGACGACGGAGATCCATGCTTTGCCGGCGGCGCGCATCGTTCACGGCGCCTTCGGTTTCGGGTACCACAGCGACGACAATGACCGACGGTCGTGCTGAAAAGCAAAGGTGGACATCCGGGTCTCCAGCGCTTGGCGCGGAGCGATCATCGCATGGCCCGGCAGCCCATCCACGCATGGCGTGGACCTACAGAATCCGGAGCCGAGCGTGGGCCCAGCTCTACAGAAGGCTGGAATCCGGCGCCTGCAGCCAGGCCAGCTTGCGCTCGCGGGGCTGCTGCTTGAGCTGCCACTCGGCGCGTGAGGCGGCGGCCCGGTCCGGGTATTCGCGCACGGCCAGCACGCGCAGCGGTGGCCGGGCCCGGGTGTAGCGCGCGCCCTTGCCGGCCTGGTGGGCGGCGAAGCGCGCGTCCACGTCGGTGCTGATGCCGGCGTAATAGCTGCCATCGCGGCATTCGAGCAGGTACAGGAACCACGGGCGGAGGGACGGGGCCATGCCTGGATTATGCCGTGCTGCACTGCAGCGGATATACTGGCGCCCGAATGCAGGAGAGAGGCGCCGCGCTGGCGCCCGCCGAAGGCGCAGGCTCCCATGATCGCTCAGGCCGGTGGGCTGGAATCCCACCAACCATGCATTCGACTCGCCGAGCTGGAGAGAGGTCACCGGGCACGCCCGGGACGATCCGCCGAAGGGGCACGCGGCCGACGCCGCTGAACTCTCAGGCAAAAGGACAGCGGGAGCGGCACCGGTCATCGTCATCCCGTCATTGCGCAGGCAGTGGCGGTCGTCGCGCATGGCCGGCCCCACCGCTCTCGGAGCCTGTCCCATGCTGCTGTCCATCATCTACCTGATTGCCATTTCCGCCGAAGCCATGACCGGCGCACTGGCCGCCGGCCGCCGCCGCATGGACCTGTTCGGCGTGGTCATGATCGCCTGCGTCACCGCCCTCGGTGGTGGATCACTGCGCGACATCCTGCTTGGCCACTATCCGCTGGGCTGGGTCAAACATCCCGAGTACCTCGGCTTTACCGTGTGCGCGGCGCTGATCGCCACCTGGGTCGCACGCTGGATGCACCACTTCCGCCGCACCTTTCTGGTGCTCGACGGGCTGGGCCTGATCGCCTTCACCCTGATCGGCTGTTCGATCGCACGCGAAGCCGGACATGCGATGCCGATCGTGCTGATCGCCGGCATGCTGACCGGCGCGTTCGGCGGCGTGCTGCGCGACATCCTCTGCAACGAGGTGCCGCTGATCTTCCAGAAGGAGCTGTACGCGATCATCGCGCTGCTGACCGGCGCGGCCTACCTGTTGCTGCTGCACTGGGGCGTGGCCGATGCCACCGCGATCCTGTGCTGCCTGGGCGGCGGCTTCGCGCTGCGCCTGCTGGCGATCCACTACCGCTGGGAAATGCCGAAGTTCGTGTACCACGACGAAGTGCATTGAGGTTCGCGTTCGCCTTGGATTCCATGCTGGGCGCGGATCGACTGCACCACCCCGGCGATGTACCTGGCGCTGTCGCTCATGCGCAGCGCCAGGCGCATCGCCGGTGCGGACGGGCCGGTCTCCAACTCCGGCCGGCCCTGATCGCGGCCGCACCCCCGCAGGCGCTGGCCGCCATCCACACACGTGCCGCCATCAGGCGGCTTCATTCACGCGGCCTCGGACACCTTCACTTCACGACGGGCACGCACGGCCGCAGCCAATCGCTCCAGCACCGTCACGGTGGTGTCCCAGTCGATGCAGCCATCGGTGATGCTCTGCCCGTAGACCAGCGGCTGGCCTTCCACCAGTTCCTGGCGGCCACCGACCAGATGGCTCTCGATCATCACGCCGACGATGCGCTGTTCGCCGTCTTCCATCTGAGCGGCGATGTCGTCGATCACCTTCGGCTGGTTCTCCGGGTTCTTCAGGCTGTTGGCATGGCTGGCGTCGATCATCAGTCGCGCCGGCAGCTTGGCCTTGGCCAGCACCTGGCAGGCCTCAGCCACGCTGCCAGCGTCGTAGTTCGGTTGCTTGCCACCGCGCAGGATCACATGGCAATCCGGGTTGCCGGTGGTCGACACGATGGCAGTGCCGCCCTGCTTGGTGACCGACAGGAAATGATGCGGGTTGGATGCCGCACCCACCGCGTCGGCAGCGATCTTCACGTTGCCATCGGTGCCGTTCTTGAAGCCGACCGGGCACGACAGCCCCGAAGCCAGCTCGCGATGCACCTGGCTTTCGGTGGTGCGTGCGCCGATCGCGCCCCATGCCACCAGGTCGGCGATGTACTGCGGCGAGATCACATCGAGGAATTCAACACCGGCCGGCAGGCCGAGCTTGTTGATGTCGCGCAGCAGGCCACGGGCGATGCGCAGGCCCTTGTCGATCCTGAAGCTGCCGTCCAGGTCCGGGTCGTTGATCAGGCCCTTCCAGCCCACCGTGGTGCGCGGCTTCTCGAAGTACACGCGCATGACGATTTCCAGCTCGCCAGCCAGCGAATCGCGCAGCGGCTTCAGGCGCTGGGCGTACTCGATGGCGGCCTTCGGGTCGTGGATCGAGCACGGGCCCACCACCACCGCCAGGCGATCGTCGCGGCCGTGCAGGATCTGGTGCAGGGCCGCGCGCGAGGCGCTGACGGTGTCGGAAGCTTCATCGTCACAGGGCAGCATCGCCAGCAGCTGGGCAGGCGGTGTCAGCGGTTCGATGGTGCGGATACGCAGGTCGTCGGTGTGCGGGGGCATTGCAGGAGATCTCCGGAACGTTGGGGGTCCCCAGCGTGGCGGCATGAAAAAAGCCGCCAGGTTCGCTGGCGGCTTTCGGGAATGCGTCTGAAGCTTTCTTCAGGGTGAGCGCAGTCCTTCCTCCGCCAGTGGCTTCGGAAAGTAATACCAGTAAAAGCGGGTAGCGGCTGCGTTCATGGGATCTATTGATAGCACAGCTTTTGCGCAGTGCAAAATGTTTCATCCGCAACTGGGGGCGCGGTTCAGTGATGCGCCTGCCCGCGCAGCCCACGCGGCGGCCGCCGTGCAACGTCGCTCATCTGCCATGCACTTCCACGTCCAGCAGCAGGCCTTCGTGGATGTCGGCCCAGCGCTCCAGCACGCGGTCCAGCTCCTGCCGGGCCTCGTCCAGCTGCTCGGGATTGAGCAGGGAACGGGCGGTGTAGAGATCGGACACCAGCCGGCGCAGTACCGCTTCGGGGATGGCCACCGAGGGCCCTTCCATCTGCGGCAGCTGCAGTGCCGGCGTATCGCCCTGCGGGCCGTACAGCGTTACCTGGAGCGTGCTCTGCATGATCAACTTCCCTGCGGATGGACATGGGCAATGTCCTGTTTACCGCGTCTGGGTGACAGGCGCATGTGCCATGCGCGTCCGGGGTGCCGCTACAAGGCGGCCAGATCGGCCAGGTGCTGGACCATCCCATCGTCTGCGCCGACGGCGTTGGTGGTGGCGAAGTACTGATGCCAACCGGTGGCGGCAATGCCGGCCACCAGGGCGTCGGCGTCCGCGCGGCTTGCACAGCGCCAGACCGCATAGAACTGCTCATCGCTGCCGTGCTGTACGCCCGTGGCAATGCGGCCCATCGCCAGCGGTGTGATGCGGACCGGATCGAACTGCCGCATGCCAGCACCGATGCGGGCGAAGAAGGCGGTGCGTTGGTCAGGCGGGAGCGCGGTCCAGGCCGGGGTGGCGGTGTAGAGCTCGATGAGGGTGTGGGACATGGAAGGTCTTCCTTTAGGTTGATGAGATTGCCGGCCAGCGGCCGGCACTACCGGAGCGAGCGCATGGCGCGTTTGCGGATGTAGGCATTGGCATCGCCAGGGTGCTGCTGTTGCCACCGCGCGCACAGCTCGCGCAGCCACTGCGGTTGAGTCTTGCCGGCATCGTTGAGCCAGTTCCCGACCGAGTCCTGCACGTAGCGCTCCGGGTCGTTGGCCATTGCTTCCAGCATCGGCAATGCGAGTTCTGGATGCTGCTTGAACAGCGCGATATGCGTGGACCACACGCCTCGTGGGCGCAGCGCTTCGCAGGCGAAGCGGCGCAGGTAAGGCGATGCCTCCTGCGTCCACATGTGCAGGTACTCAAGCGCCTGCAACGGTGCGGCAACGATGTCGCTGCGCAGCGCCAGCCATGCCCATTCGCGCACGCCGAAGTGCGGGTCGTCAGCCAGCGGACGCATCGCCCGCAGCTTGGCCGGCAGCGTCGCGCCGGCATCGCTGCCGATCAGGTAGCAGGCCCAGCCACGCACGGTGTCTGATGCGTGTGCCTGCCAGTGCGCGGGATCACCCTGCCCGGCTTCGCGCAGCAACCGCGCCGCCAGCGCCATGCGCTGGGTGATGCCCCTGCCGGAGGCGTCGCGCATACGTTGCAGCGCTTTCGGCTCGAGCGCAGGTGCCACCCCCTGTAACAGCGCGGCGAAATCCACTGCCAGGCATTCGGCCAGATGCGTGGCAGCGGCACCACCGCTGTTGAGTGCACGCAGCCGTTCCGCGGGAATGGGCGTGCTCATGCGGCGGCTTCCCGCCCGGTGTCCGTGTGCTGCCAGACCTTATGCAGCAGCTGTGACAGCTGCTGCCGTTCATCAGCATCCAGGCCGTTGAACAGGCCGCTGATCCATTGTGTGTGCTGCTCGAACAGCGACTCGGCCAAACGCTTGCCCCGTGCAGTCAACACGATCTGCAGACGACGGCCATCCTCGTCATCGCTGCGACGCTGCAGCAGGCCTTCGCGCTGCAGGCCATCGAGCAGGCCGCTGATGGTGGCCCGGGTCACGCCAGCGCGCTCGGCCAGCGCGTGCGGCGCCAGTGCGCCGCCGGCCCCGTGCAGCAGGAACAGCACGATGAAGCGACCCTCGCTGAGCCCGTGCGGTGCCAACCGTGCAGCGCAGTCGCGATCGATCGACGAGGACAACGAGAGCAGCTGGAAGCACAGGCGCAGCTGCGCGATGTTGGCGTGGCCGCGCCGCTGCGCTTCCTCCAGCAACGCCTGATGCTTGGCTTCGATCATCCTTCCCTCGCAGCATGATTAGGCGCCTAATCATATGGCGGAATGACCAGTGGAGGCAAATCGGAGTTGACTCAGGAAGTGCGTCCCAGCAGCAGCCGCGCGACCAGCCCCCCGCCCTCGCGGTGCAGCAGCTGAAGTTCGCCCGCGTGGCGCTTCGCCACGTTGGCAGCCACGGCCAGTCCAAGTCCGGCGCCCCCGGTGGCGCGGCTACGTGAGCCCTCGCTACGCTGGAACGGTTGCAGCAGGCGTGCGCGATCGATCTCGGCGATGCCAGGCCCGCGGTCCATCACGTCCAGCTGAACCCCGTCACCCGCCATGGCGACCGACAGCTCCACGGCGCCCGCGTAGCGCTCGGCGTTGTCGATGAGATTGTCGACCGCGCGCCGGAGCAGCAGCGCATCGCCATGCCACGGCAACGTATCCGGGCCCTGAAGGGAAATGTCGACCCCGCGCAGCAGCGCCGCCTGCACGCACTCCTCCAGCAGCGCTGAAAGATCCAGCATGCGCATCTGCAACGGCTGCAGCTCACCGCGTGCGTAGTCGAGCACCTGCTCGATCATCGTATCCATGCGCTCGATGTCTGCCACCATCCTGGCGGCCTGTGGCGCGGGAGCGAACTCCGCGCGCAGGCGCAGGCCGGTCAAGGGCGTGCGCAGGTCATGCGCCACTGCCGCCAGCATATGCGTCATGTCCCGTGCCTGGGCGCGCAGGCGTTCGCGACCGGCGCTGATCGCTGTGGCCAGTACCTGCACTTCGCGTGGACCATCATCAGGCAACGGCGTTTCAGCCTGCAGGTCGACCCGTGCGCTGGCTTCAGCCAGGCGTCGCAGCGGGCGCCCCAACCGGATTGACGCCCACGCCGCCAGAGGTGCCAGCAGGATCGCACCGCCCAGCAGGGCGAGCATCACCTGGCGGCGCCAGGCCGCCAGATCACTGTGGTCGCTGCCGACCACCCGCCATCGGCCATCGGCTTGCCGCATCCCCAGTTCGAACGGCGGCCACTGCATGGCAGTCAGCAACGCGGCCTGCGATTTCAGCACGCCAGCACGAGCGGAGGCGTCCAGTACCGCGCCACCCTCGATGACCTGCACATCGGGCGCCCTGCCCTGCCCCGTCCACACCAGGCGTACATTCCCGGCCGGCAGGTCCATCTGCACCGCCGCCAACTGGGTGAGCCAGTCGCTGGCGCTGCCCCGGGGCGGCGCGTCCTGCGTCGACATATGCAATCCCAGTGGCGCCGGCGCCTGTTCCCCACGCAGCACCTGCATCGCATGGTCCAGCCGCATCGGTGGCGGCGCGGGCCGGGGCATCCACCCCACTACCGCAACGCTGACCAGGGTTGCCAGCAGCAGGCTGGCCAAGGCCAGCATCGCGATCCAGCGGGTGGTCGACCACCGGCTGCTCACAACACCCCTACCTCCGCGTTGAAGCGGTACCCTTCGCCGCGCAGTGTCTGCACAAGGGCTTCAGCGCCGGACGCGGCCTGCCCGAGCTTGCGGCGCAGGCGGCTGATCGCAAGGTCGACGGCACGGTCCACGCTGTCACTGGCTTCTCCGCGACTCAACTGCAGCAGCTGTTCGCGCGCCAGCACCCGCCCGGGACGTTCAGCCAGTGCCAGCAGCAGGGAGAATTCACCGCGGCTCAGCACCAGTTCGGCACCATCCGGCGCGAACAGGCGACGCTGGTCAGGCAGCAATCGCCAGCCATCAAACCGCAGCTCGCTGGCCACCTGTGCGCGCAGCTTGTCCTGCCTGCGCAGCAGCGCGCGTACCCGCGCCAACAGCTCGCGCGGATCAAACGGCTTGGCCAGGTAGTCGTCCGCGCCCATCTCCAGGCCGATCACGCGATCCGGCGCGGCCCCCATCGCCGACAGCATCAGGATCGGGATCGCCCGCGCCTGCAGCCGGCGGCAAACCGACAGGCCATCCTCACCGGGCATCATCCAGTCGAGGATGATCAGGTCAGGACGTTCAACCTGCAGCAACACGTCCAGCGCTGTTGCATCCGCCGCCACACGCACCTGGTAGCCGTGCAGCAGCAGGTGGTCGGCGATGGCGTCACGAATGCTGGCATCGTCATCGACGACGATGACGCGGATGGGAGTGTTCATTCCCCCAGTATCCCGCACCTGTGTATCAGGACGGTATCAATGCCGATATCGCGGTGATACGCCGCTGCGCGCCAATGGTCGCCCACGATCACTGCGGAGTCTTCCCTTGCGCCTGTTCCTGCTGCCCCTGTTCGCCATCCCCTTGCCGGCGCTCGCCTCCGATGCCGCCGAGCACGTCCTGCCGATGTGGATGCAGGGCGGTCATCCGGCAGTGGCCGTCTCGCTGGACGGGCGTACAGAGCCGCTGCGCTTCGTGGTCGACAGTGCCGCCGGGGCAACCCTGGTCGATGCACGCGTAGTGCGGCGCTATGGTTTGCAGGATGCGGAAGCGGCAGTGTCGCAGGCCCAGGGCGCGAGCGCGAAGGCGGCGCGGTTGCAGCGCATGCGCAGCACAGCATGGCAGCTGGGCAGTTGGCAATTGAAGGCCAGTGGCATGCAGGTCGACCTGTCATCGCTGGCGGAGGGCGATGATCCGGCCATTGACGGCTTGATCGGCAACGATCTGACCGGGCGCTGGGACACCCGTTGGGACTTCGGCCGCAATCAACTGGCGCTGTGGACAGCCGGCGGCCTGGACCTGGAAGGACCGGGTTGCCAACCCAATGCGCTGCCCGGCCGCGGCGACGGCCTGCGCCAGTTCGGCTTCATCACGCTTGCCTTGGGTACGCCCGGCGTGGACGCCATCGCCGTGGTCGACACCGGTGCCGCGCAGACCGTCCTCAACGCCGAAGCAGCCCGCGCACTGGGCCTGCGCACCGACGGCAGCGATGCTCGGGTGCGTGCACGTGAAAAGGGCACCGAGGGGCTGGGTGGCGGTGCACAGGCAACCTGGCTGTACACCCTGCCCGGCATGACCGGCAGCGGCTGGCAGCACCCGCCGATGGAGGTCCGGATCAGCGAACTGCCGGTGTTCAGGGCGATCGGCCTGGAGGCGCGACCGGCCTTGATCCTCGGTGCCGACGCGATGCGCGGTGGCCAGGTGGACATCGGTGCGGGTGCCGCGCGGATCTGCCTGCGCCGACCCGGCTGACGTCCGGCGCATGACGGCGGGACCTGGCAGGCGTAGCATCGCGCCACGTCCTGCCAGGAGTTCCACGCATGCGCCGTGCTGTCCTGCTGTTGCTGACGCTGCTCCCGCCGGCCGTGCTGGCCGCGCCGCCGCCGCTACCCTCGCCCGCGCGCATCGATGCCGAAGCACAGCGGCTGATGCAGGCGGCCCATGCGCGCGGGATGGCGCTGGCGGTGATCGATGGCGGCAAGGTGGTACACGTGGCCGCCTACGGCGAACGCAACGCCGCAGGCGAGCCGCTGCGCACCGATACCGTGATGTACGCCGCCTCGCTGACCAAGATGGCGTTCGGCCACCTGGTCGCACAGCTTGCCCAGGACGCGCGGATCGCGCTGGACGCCAGCATCGCCACGGCGCTGGACAAGCCGCTGCCGGACTACCCGCCAGAGCCGAAGAAGTACGCCGACTACAGCGTACTGGCCGATGATGCGCGCTGGCGCCGGCTCACCCCGCGCCTGCTGCTCAACCATTCCAGTGGCTTCGCCAACTTCGGGTTCCTGGAACCCGATGGCCGCCTGAAGTTCCACTTCGATCCCGGCAGTCGTTACGGGTATTCCGGCGAAGGGCTGATCCTGCTGCAGTTCGTGATCGAGCGTGGACGGCTGGGCCAGGACGTGGGTGCATTGATGCAGCGGCAGGTATTCGACCGCTTCGGCATGGTCCGCACCAGCATGATGTGGCGTGAGGATTTCGCCGCCAACCTGGCCGATGGCTGGACTGCGGAAGGCACGGCCGAGCCGCACGATGAACGCAGCCGCGTGCGTGCGGCCGGTTCGATGGACACCACCATCGCCGACATGGCGCGCTTCGCCGCCGGCTATGTCCGCGGCGATGGGCTGTCGCCTGCAATGCGCAGGGAACTGGTGCGGCCGCAGCTGCCGATCACCACCGCCAGCCAGTTCCCAACGCTGCAGCCGGAGCTGCCCGCGGCGCAGCGACGCCAGGATCTGGCCGCGGGCCTGGGCGTGGTGACGTTCCGCGGCCCGCAGGGCGCAGGCTTCTACAAGGGCGGCCACGACGATGCGGTCGGCAACACGCTGGTGTGCATCGAACAGCACAAACGCTGCGTGGTGATTCTGGGCAACGATGTACGGGCGGAAGCTGCGTTCCCGGCACTGGTGGCATTCGTGCTGGGCGATACCGGCGTGCCGTGGCAGTGGGAGTATGGCGCGGCGAAGGTATTCGTCGAATGAGGGTGCGATCACGCGTGCATGGCGAATGCGGCCAGGGCGAGCATCCACGCCACGCGTGGATGGCACTCCTCAACGCGCCTGCTCGAAGAACATCAGGTACACCAGCCGGCCATTCTCTGGCCGATCACCGAACGCTGGCCCGGCGGTGTGCCAGAACCAGGGCCGCAGCAGCACCAGCCGGTTGAAGCGCATCGGAATGCGCATGGTCATTTCCCACTGGCTGTCGTCGTTGCTGTCGCGCTCGATGATGTCGCGATGCATGTCGCCGCCGTTGGCGTAGCCCAATGCGGCCAGCTCCGCCGCATCCAGGGCCATGCGTTCGGTGCCGGTACGGCGGTGGCGGAAGAACTCGGTGCCGCCCTCGCAGTGCTCCGGTGCACTCAGGTAGAGAATGCCCGACCAGTGCGAGCGGTCGGCGTGTACCTTAGCGCGGCCGGTGTCGCCGGCAAGGGTAAGGCGGAACTTGCCGTGCGACTGCAGCGGGTTGACCGGCCGCAGCGGTTCGTTGACCAGTCGCGAGACCGCGCCGGACAGTCCATCCAGGTCCAGCCGCTGCTGTGAATTGCGGCCGGGGAATGCGCCCTCCTGAACGGGATAGTCCAGGCCCAGTGCCGCCTGGCGCAACCCTTGCGCATCGGCGGGAGAAAGGAAGTCGTCAACGACGATGAACGAGGTAGGCATGGTCACCGAGCGTAGCGATGCACTGCGGCGACGGCAACCGGGCAACAAAAAACCCCGCCTTGCGGCGGGGTTCTTCTTTACATCACATCGGGAAGGCGTGCCGACCGAGGCCGGCAACGACCGCCGGAGGCGTGGACTTAGAAGTCCATGCCGCCCATGCCGCCCATGCCACCCATGCCACCAGCGCCGCCCATGGCCGGCTCGTCCTTCTTCGGAGCTTCGGCAACCATGGCTTCGGTGGTGATCATCAGGCCGGCGATCGAGGCCGCGTTCTGCAGGGCCGAACGGGTCACCTTGGTCGGGTCCAGGATGCCGAACTGCAGCATGTCGCCGAACTCGCCGGTGGCCGCGTTGTAGCCGAAGCTGCCGGTGCCTTCCTTGACCTTGTTGATGATGACCGACGGCTCGTCGCCGGCGTTGGCCACGATCTCGCGCAGCGGGGCTTCCATCGCACGCAGGGCGATCTGGATGCCGTGGTTCTGGTCTTCGTTGGCACCCTTCAGGCCGGCCAGCGCAGTGATCGCGCGGACCAGGGCGACGCCGCCGCCCGGAACCACGCCTTCTTCAACGGCCGCACGGGTGGCGTGCAGGGCGTCGTCGACGCGGTCCTTCTTTTCCTTCATTTCGATTTCGGTCGAGGCGCCGACCTTGATCACGGCAACACCGCCGGCCAGCTTGGCCACGCGTTCCTGCAGCTTCTCGCGATCGTAATCCGAGGAGGTGTCCTGGATCTGGGTCTTGATCTGCGCCACGCGTGCATCAACGTTGGCCTTGTCGCCGACGCCGTCGATGATGGTGGTGTTCTCCTTGGAGACCTGCACCTTCTTGGCGCGGCCCAGGTCCTTGATGGTGGCCTTTTCCAGCGAGAGGCCGACTTCTTCGGAGATCACGGTGCCGCCGGTCAGCACGGCCATGTCTTCCAGCATCGCCTTGCGACGGTCGCCGAAGCCCGGGGCCTTGACGGCCACGACCTTGACGATGCCACGGATGGTGTTAACCACCAGGGTCGCCAGCGCTTCGCCTTCGACTTCTTCGGCGACGATCAGCAGCGGCTTGCCGGCCTTGGCGACGCCTTCCAGCACCGGCAGCAGGTCACGGACGTTGGAGATCTTCTTGTCGTGCAGCAGGATGAACGGGTCATCCAGGTCAGCGGTCTGCGACTGCTGGTTGTTGATGAAGTACGGCGACAGGTAGCCGCGGTCGAACTGCATGCCCTTGACCACGTCCAGCTCGTTGTCCAGGCCCGAGCCTTCTTCAACGGTGATGACGCCTTCCTTGCCGACTTCCTTCATCGCGTCAGCGATGATCTGGCCGATCGACTCATCCGAGTTGGCCGAGATGGTACCGACCTGGGCAATCGCCTTGTCGTCGGCGGTCGGCTTGGAGATGTTCTTCAGCTCGGCGACGGCAGCCGAAACGGCCTTGTCGATACCGCGCTTGAGGTCCATCGGGTTCATGCCGGCGGCAACGGCCTTGGCGCCTTCGCGGATCAGGGCCTGGGCCAGCACGGTGGCGGTGGTGGTGCCGTCGCCGGCATCGTCGTTGGTGCGCGAAGCAACTTCCTTCACCATCTGCGCGCCCATGTTCTCGAACTTGTCAGCCAGTTCGATTTCCTTGGCGACGGAGACGCCGTCCTTGGTGATGGTCGGGGCGCCGAAGCTCTTTTCCAGCACGACGTTGCGGCCCTTCGGGCCCAGGGTGGCCTTGACGGCATTGGCGAGAACATTGACGCCGCGCACCATGCGCGAACGGGCGTCTTCACCGAAACGAATATCCTTGGCAGCCATTGCATTTACCTCATTGGTAGCGCCGGACGATGCCCGGCGGCTGGGAGTCTGGGATCAGGTTGAAACAGGTCGCGCCGGGGCTCAGCCGATGACGGCGAGCACGTCGTCTTCGCGCAGGACCTTGTATTCGACGCCTTCGCTCTTGTACGAGCTGCCGGCGTACTGGCCGTAGATGACCTTGTCGCCGACCTTCAGCGACGGCGCGCGCACGTTGCCGTTGTCCAGCGGCTTGCCCGGGCCGACGGCCACGACCTCACCCTTGGTGGACTTTTCCTTGGCCGAGTCGGGGATGACGATGCCACCGGCGGAGATTTCGTCGGCTTCGATCGGCTTGACCACAACGCGGTCGTGCAGCGGCTTGATGCTCATAGGAGACCTCTTAAGTGATTGATTGGTCTAAAAAAGTCCGGCGATGTTAGCACTCACCCCAGGCGAGTGCCAGAACCGCACGTGAAGAAACCCGACAACGTCGGGAGCAGGGCAGAGATGGAGCCCCGCCGCCCCCTTTCAAGGGCGGAACTAAAAAAAATTTTCCCGCCCGCGCGCCTCGCCCAAGGCGTCGGTCCTGGACAATTTCGGTGACAAGCGTCGCACTGTCAGATATCTGACGTTCATTTACGACAAAGTGTCACTGGATCGGCCTTAGGCTCGGTCAGGCATTCCCAATCACAAGGAGTCGTCGATGCGATTGCTGTCCCCGCTTGCCGCCGCCTGCCTGCTGGCGCTGGCCACTGCGCCGGTCCAGGCCGAGGTCTTCATCAATGAACTGCACTACGACGACAGCACCGCCGCCGGTGACGTCGGCGAAGCGATCGAGGTCGTAGCCACTGCCGGTGAGGACCTGTCCGGCTACCGCCTGTACCTCTACAACGGCAGCAATCCGTCGGCCGCCACCGTCTATGCCAACAATCCGGTCCCGGCCGGCACCGCCGCCGGCTGCGGCAGCGCCACCATCGCCGTGGTCAACTATCCGACCAACGGCATCCAGAATGGTCCGAACGACGGCATCGCCCTGGTCGATGCCAGCGGCAAGGTGGTCCAGTTCCTCAGCTACGAGGGCGCCATCACCGCCTCCGGTGGCCCTGCCGCCGGCATGACCAGCCAGAACATCCCGGTGGCCGAAAGCAACAGCACGGGGCCGGGTACGTCACTGCAGCTGACCGGCAGCGGCAGCCAGTACACCCACTTCACCTGGGCCGATTCGGCCGGCCAGACCTTCGGCAGCTGCAACAACGGCCAGACCTTCAGCGGCGGTGGCACGCCAGGCCCGAACACGCCGCCGTCAGTCTCCACCACCACCCCGGCGCAGGGCAGCAGCACCTTCCCCGCTGCCGCCGACCTGGAAGTGGTGTTCAGCGAGACGGTGAACCTGGCCAGTGGCGCCTTCGCCCTGAGCTGCGGCACCTCCGGCACCGTGCCGCTGACCTTCCCGGCCAGCGGCCGCAGCGTGAAGCTGTCCACCAATACCGCGCTGGTGGCTGGTGAAGCCTGCCGCTTCGACATCCGCGCCGCGCGCATCACCGACCTGCAGGGCGCGCATCCGGCCGCCGACAGCCGCATCGCCTTCACCGTGGCCAGCACCGGCGGCAATCCGGACCCGGGCAACCCGGGCGTGCCGGCCGGCTACTACTCCAGGGTCAACACCAGCAGCCCCAGCCAGCTGCGCTGCTCGCTGCACGCCACCATCAAGGGCCATACCGCCTACCCGTACAGCGGCTCGGGCACCAGCACCTGGACCATCCTGGAAATCGCCGACGAGGATCCGAACAACCCGAACCGCATCCTCGATGCCTACCGCAACCGCAGCTACGCCAAGGTCAGTGATCGTGCGGGCACCGGCAGCGGCCTGACCTACAACCGCGAGCACACCTGGCCGAACTCGCTGGGCTTTGCCACCACCACCGGTGACAAGGGCCTGCCCTACGCGCCGTACACCGACACCCACATGCTGTACCTGACCGACGCGCAGTGGAACGCCGACCGTGGCAACAAGCCGTTCGGCAAGTGCGATGCCAGCTGCGGCGAGCGTGCCACCGAAGCCAACAACGGCCAGGGCGGCGGCAGCGGCGGCTATCCGGGCAACTCCAACTGGGTGCGCACGCCGGACGGCAACACCGGCACCTTCGAGGTGTGGGGCAAGCGCAAGGGCGACATGGCGCGTGCGGTGATGTACATGGCGATCCGCTATGAGGGCGGCAAGGATGCGGCCACCGGTCAGTCCGAGCCGGACCTGGAGCTGACCGACGACCGCAGCAAGATCGTCAAGACCAGCAGTTCGCCGGCCTACATGGGCCTGCTGTCGACGCTGATCGACTGGCACCTGTCCGATCCGCCGGATGATGCCGAGCGTGCCCGCAATGACGTGGTCTACAGCTTCCAGGGCAATCGCAACCCGTTCATCGACCACCCCGAGTGGGCGACCCCGGCCCTGTTCACCTCGGCCAAGCCAGCCACCTGCCAGCTGGCCAACTGACCGCGCAACGCTGCGGTCTACTGCCGCCGCCGGGCCCTGACCCGGCGGCGGCCCTATACTCGACGGTCATGCCGACCGTCGATCCCGTCCTGCTGCTGTTGACCACCTGCCCGGACCGGGCCAGTGCCGAGCGCATCGCGCACGCGCTGGTCGGCGAGCGCCTGGCCGCGTGCGTGACCCGCCTCGATGGCGCGCAGTCCACCTACCGCTGGCAGGGCGAGGTGACCACCGATGCCGAGCTGCAGTTGCTGGTAAAGACCACCGCGAGCCGCGTCGATGATGCAATCGCCCGGATCGTCGAACTGCATCCGTATGAACTCCCGGAGTGCATCGCGGTCGAAACCCGGGCCGGCCTGCCGGCGTATCTGGACTGGATCCGGGCACAGACCCGGGAGGACACTGATTGAAGACTCTGTTTGCGCGTGGCGCCGCCTTGTGCGCCCTGTTGTGGCTCTCGCTGCCCGCCTTGGCCCTGGATGAGAAGGACCTGCTGCCGGTGGACCAGGCGTTCGCGCTGACCGCCATCGCCCCCGAACGGGGCCAGGTGCAACTGCAGTTCAAGATCGCACCGGGCTACTACCTGTATCGCCACCGCACCAGCGTCAAGGCGGATCCGGCCTTCAATGCCGGCGCGCTGCAGATGCCCAAGGGTGACAGGCACCACGATGATTTCTTCGGCGAAGTCGAAACCTATCGGGAGCGCCTGCAGGCCACCCTGCCCGGCACGCCGACGGACGCCGCCGGCACCATCAGCCTGGAAGTACGCTACCAGGGCTGCGCCGATGCCGGCGTCTGCTACCCGCCGCAGAAGCGCGTGGTGCAGGTCACGCTGCCCGGCGGGGCTGTGGCGTCCACTGCGCCTCCCGCGCGCAGCGGTGCGGCCAGCCCGTTCAACAACCCGCTGGCCGGTGCCGGCAACAGCGGTGGCCTGCGCCTGCCGGGCGCGGCCAACAACAGCCAGGCGCTGCCGCTGCCGTCGGAACAGGCGTTCGGCTTCGATGCCATCGCCAGCGACGGCAACACCCTGCTGCTGCGCTTCAGCCCGGCACCCGGCTACTACCTGTACCGCGACCGCACTTCGCTGAAGCTGGAAGGCAGCGCCGGCGTGCTCGCCGACAAGCCGCGCTGGCCGGCCGCGCAGTCGCATCGCGACGAGCACTTCGGCGATGTCTCGGTGTACTTCAACCAGGTGGAAGTGCCGCTGCCGCTGCGCCGCACCGTCACTGATGCGGTCGACAGCACCCTGGTGGTGACCTTCCAGGGCTGCCAGACCGATGGTATCTGCTACCCGCCGATGACCCGTCGGGTGAAGCTGTCGATTCCGGCCGGCAAGCTCAACGCCGGCACCGGCCAGGCGCCAGTGCACGAGGAACCCGTCAATGCGCTGCGCGCTGCCGGTGCGCCGCGTGAATCCGCCAGTGGCCTACCGCTGCGCCTGCTGCCGACCGTACCCAACGACGGCAACGCCACTCCCGCCGCCACGGGCGGCCAGGGCGCAGGCAACGAGTTCGCCACCGACGCGCGTGGTGACAATGCGCTGCGCACGCGTCCGCCGGCGACCACCCCGAACCCGGACCGTTCGTTCGTCTGGGTGCTGCTGCTGGCGCTGGCCGGTGGCCTGGTACTGAACCTGATGCCCTGCGTGCTGCCGATCCTGTCGCTGAAGGTGCTGAGCCTGGCGCAGAGTGGCGAGAGCCCCGAGCGGGCGCGCAGTCATGCCCTCTGGTACACGCTGGGCGTGCTGGTCGCCTTCGCGGGGATCGGCGCGCTGATGGTGGGCCTGCGTGCGATCGGCAACGCCGTCGGCATCGGCTTCCAGCTGCAGCACCCGGGCGTGGTGGCGGCACTGGCCTACATCATGTTCGCGGTGGGCCTGAGCCTGTCCGGCGTGTTCACCCTCGGCGGCGGCATCGGCAACCTTGGCCAGTCGCTGGCCAGCCGCAGCGGCCCGGCCGGTGACTTCTTCACCGGTGCGCTGGCCTGCGTGGTCGGCAGTGCCTGCGTCGGCCCGTTCATGGGCGGTGCGATCGCCTACGCCTTCATTGCCCCGCCGCTGAAGGCGATGACCGTGTTCCTGTTCCTCGGCCTGGGCCTGGCGCTGCCGTTCCTGCTGATCGGCTTCGTGCCAGCGCTGGCCCGCCGCCTGCCCAAGCCCGGCCCGTGGATGGAAACGCTCAAGCACGTGCTGGCCTTCCCGATGTACGCCACTGCGCTGTGGCTGCTGTGGGTGCTGGGCAAGCAGCGCGGCGTGGACGGCATGGCGCTGGTGCTGGGTGGCCTGCTGCTGTTCGCGTTCGGCCTGTGGCTGTTTGAACGCAACCGCTGGACCGGCTCGCGTGCGGTGACCCTGCTCGGCGTGCTGCTGGCGATCGGTGCGCTGGTTCCGGCCTGGGGCGTGACCCAGCTGGCACCGCCGGCGAGGGCCGCACAGGCCGCCAGCGACAACGTGGTCGAGTATTCGCCGCAGCTGCTGGACCGCCTGCGCGCCGACAACCGCGTGGTGTTCGTCAACATGACCGCCGACTGGTGCGTGAGCTGCAAGGCCAACGAACGTGCGGTGCTGTCACGGCTGGAGTTCAAGGAACTGCTCAAGCGCACCAATGCGGTGTACATGCGCGGTGACTACACCAACGTCGACCCGCAGATCACCACGTTCCTGGAAGAGCACAAGGCGGTGGGCGTACCGCTGTACGTGGTGTACGGCCCCGGCGCGCCGCCGACCGTGCTGCCGACCCTGCTGACCCAGGCGGTGGTCGAGGAAGCGCTGCTGCGCACCGCACGATGAAGTGGCAACGGCCAGCGCTGCTGTGGACAGCGGTGCTGGCCGCCGGCCTCGGCCTGTGGGCCGGGCATCGATTGGCACCGGCGCCGACTGCGCGTGAGGCCATGCCAGGAGCGTCTGTTGTGGCGGCGGCACCCGCCCTGCAGGTCGGCGACAGCCTGCCCGCGTTGTCGCTGCCCGATCTTGAAGGCCGGCCCTTGGACCTGCGCCAGCACGCTGCCGGTCGCCCACTGTTGATCAATGTCTGGGCCAGCTGGTGCGCGCCCTGCGTGGAAGAGATGCCCGAACTGGCGCGCTTCGCCGCCACCCAGGGCGACAACGGCGTGCAGGTACTGGGCCTGGCATTGGACACCGCGGACGGTGTGCGCGGATTCCTGCAGCGGATACCGGTGGATTATCCGATCGTGGTCGAGACGCCAGGGCCACGCGATGCCAGCGTACAGCTGGGCAATACGCAGGGGCTGCTGCCCTACAGCGTGTTGTTCGATGCACAGGGACGGCTGGTGAAGGCGAAGCTGGGGCCGTTTGCCCACGGCGAGATCGACGGCTGGGCGAAGTGAGGGTGTTTTTTGCAGGGCTTGCAGCCCTGCACCCTGCTCAATGCAACGGCAACAGCCAAAGCCAAAGCGGGCATTCCGTGGGTTGCCGGGGCGGTGTCGGAGTGCGGGGACGCTGCAAGTACGTCGCTGTAAGCTTGGCAGCCGCATCCATGCGGCTGACACCCCGCACTCCGACACCGCCCCACCTCTGACAGTTCGCGGCTGTTGGTAGGTGTCGACCTTGGTCGACACATCTGTCAGATATCGATATTCAGAACGGAATCAGACCCCGTGCCGACCAACGGTCGGCACCCACCAAAGCAGAACGCCGTTCCGACAGATCGCAGGAAACTGTCGAAGGCGGGGTGGGTCCGGTTGAGGGGGTGTCCGCGGCATGGATGCCGTGACCAAGGCTACAGGGACGTACTTGCGCCGTCCCCCGCAACCGGACCCACCCCGCCTCCTCACAGGAAACCCGCTGTTGCTTCGGCTGTTGCTTCTAAGGTTGCCGGCCAGCGGCCGGCACTACCGCGGGTGCCGGGCGACGCCCGGTCGATACCCCCTGCTTGACCGCGGACGAAGCGCCACGGAGAATTCCGCGACTAATTCTCATTTGCTGTTGCGCAGGATGCGGGCGGCAGCCTCCCGGGCCTCCTTCTTCGATGTTCAAGAACGTCCTGTTCCAACTGCACTGGCTGCTGGGCATCACCGCAGGTGCCGTCCTGGCCGTGATGGGCCTCAGTGGCGCCACGCTGTCCTTCGAGGACGAACTGCTGCGCGCCGCCAATCCCGGCTTCGCCGAGATCGCCGAGCACCATGCCGACGGACAGCCTCCCCTTGCACTCAGTGAGCTGGTGCCGCTGCTGCAGGCCGGCAGCGAACGCCCCCTGCAACGCCTGCGTATCGATGCCACCGGACAGCGGCCGTCGGTCGCGCGCTTTGCCGGGGGCAGGGAACACTGGGTGTACTTCGACCCGTACAGCGGTGAGCGCTTCAGCGCCCTGCGCGGCCAGGCGTTCTTCGACTTCGTCGAGGACCTGCATCGCCACCTTGCCGCGGGCGAACGCGGCAAGTGGATCACCGGCAGCTGTGCCATCGCCCTGCTGTTCTTCACGCTGTCCGGGCTCTACCTGCGCTGGCCACGACGCTGGTGGCACTGGCGCAGCTGGCTGGCAGTGGAGTGGAAACGCAGCGGGCGCGGCTTCCTGTGGAGCCTGCACTCGGTCGTCGGCACCTGGGTGCTGCTGATCTACCTGATGAGTGCGCTGACCGGCCTGTGGTGGTCGTTCGACTGGTATCGCAGCGCGGCCAGCACGCTGCTGGGCGTCCCACCGGCGGCCAAGCACCAGGTTGCCACCGATGCGTCGCTGGAACTGCACCGCATTGAAGCCACGCTGTACGCGCTGCCGGGCGTGCGCGCCGGCTTCATTGACCTACGCCTGCCGGAGAAGCCCGGGCAGGCACTGAATGTTCGGGTGATGGCCGGTGATCCGTCGCAGCGCGGCGGCCACCACGATCGTGCGCATGACCTGCTGCAGCTCGATCCGGCCAGCGGTGCCGTTCTGGATGCTCGTCCGTACGCACGCCAGGGCGCGGGCGGACAGTTGGCCACCAGTGTGTTCGCGCTGCATTCGGGCAGCTACTTCGGTGTGCCCGGGCGCGTGGTGGTGATGCTCAGCAGCCTGGGCATGAGCCTGTTCTTCATCACCGGCTGGATGCTGTACCTGGACCGCCGCCGCAGCCAGCGTGCGGCGCGAGGGCTGCGCCAGGCGCTGCCGATGCCGGCCGGCGATGCCGGCAACGCAGCGTGGCTGGTGGTGCATGCCAGCCAGAGCGGACTGGGCGAACAGCTGGCGTGGCGCGCGGCGGCACAGCTGCAGGCGGCCGGCCATGCGGTGCAGGTGCTGCCGCTGGCGCGTATCGATGCCGCGCTCCTGCTGCGTGCATCGAGCGCGCTGTTCGTGCTGAGCACCTTCGGCGACGGCGAGCCGCCCGACGCCGCCCGGCGCGCAGCGCGGCAGTTGCTGGCACAAGCGCTGGACCTTTCGCGCCTGCAGTTCGGCCTGCTCGCGCTGGGCGACCGCCAGTACCCGCATTACTGCGGCTTCGGCCGCCAGTTCGATGGCTGGCTGATCGGCAACGGCGCGCGCCCGCTGTTCGAGCGTGTCGATGTCGACGCCGCTTCGGTGCCGGCACTGCGCCAGTGGCAGCAGCAGCTGGGTACGCTCACCGGCATCGTCACCGATGACAGCGTGCTGCCTGCGGCTACGCAGATGCATGCGTGGCGCCTGCTCGGCCGCGACCGCCTCAACCCGGGCAGCGTCGGCGGAGCCATCTGGCGTATCCGTCTTGCCGCACCGGCCGACGTGCAGTGGCAGGCGGGTGACATCCTGCACATCGCGCCCCGCCACAATGCGCAGCATGCCGGTGCCGTGTTGAAGGCGCATGGGCTGGATCCGCTGCAGCCACTGCTGGTCGATGGCCATCCGCGCACGCTGCTGGCGCTGGCCAGTGAACGCGAGCTGCCCGAGGCCGATGCTGCGCTGGCGGTGCAGGATGCCTGCCTGTGGCTGGCCGGGCTGCCGCTGCTGCCCAGCCGCGAGTATTCGATCGCCTCCTGCACGGATGATGGCGTGGTGGAGCTGGTGGTGCGGCTGGTGCATGACACCGCCGGTCGCGCCGGGTTGGGCTCGGGCTGGCTGTCGTTGCATGCGCCGATCGATGCCGGCATCGTCGCCCGCGTGCATCGCAACCCCGGTTTCCATCGCGTCATTGGCGCGCCGATGGTGCTGATCGGCAACGGCACCGGCATCGCCGGGCTGCGCAGCCTGTTGCGCGAAGCCGCCCGGGCAGGCGAGCACGGGCACTGGCTGTTGTTCGGTGAACGCCAGCGTGCGCACGATTTCCTGTTCGCCGACGAGATCGAAGCGTGGCAGGCCGATGGCCATCTCGCGCGGGTGGACCTGGCGTTCTCGCGCGATGGTGACGGCGGTTATGTGCAGGATCGCCTGCAGGCGGCCACCGGAACGCTGCGCGACTGGATGCAGCGCGGTGCGGTGATCCATGTCTGTGGGTCGTTGCAGGGCATGGCCGAAGGCGTGGACCAGGTGCTGCGAACCGCGCTGGGTGATGAAGCGGTGGAAACGCTGCTGGAGAACGGGCGCTACCGCCGCGACGTGTATTGATTCCTGCCGCCGAACGCTGGTGTGAGCCGAGCATGGGCTCGGCTCTACAGTGTTCCTGCAGCCGATGCAGCGCCGAGCCCACGCTCGGCTGACTAGGCCGCCGCGCGCGACTGAGGTGTCGATTGCAACCGGAACGCGCCCACCGCTTCAGCCAGGGCACGCACCTGGACCTGCATCTGCGCCGTGGAGGCACCGGCCTCTTCCACCAGGCTGGCGTTGCGTTGGGTGCTGGCTTCCATCTGCACGATGGTCTGGTTCACCTGTGCGATGCCGGCATGCTGGTCCTGCGACGCACTGCGGATACCCGCCAGCAGGTCGGCCAGCTGCTGCACGCTGCCGACGATCTCGCCCATCGTGGTGCCGGCCTGTTCGGCCTGCTGGTTGCCCTGTCCCACACGCGCCACCGAATCCTCGATCAGGCCCTTGATCTGCTTGGCCGCCTCTGCGCTGCGTTGTGCAAGCAGGCGCACTTCCGCGGCCACCACGGCGAAACTGCGGCCCTGCTCACCGGCACGCGCCGCTTCCACCGCAGCATTCAGCGCGAGGATGTTGGTCTGGAAGGCGATGCCGTCGATCAGCTGGGTAATGTCGCCGATCCGCCGCGACGCCTCGCTGATGCGCTGCATGGTCGCCACCACCTGGCCGACGGCCTCGCCACCGCGCTGCGCCACCGCAGCCGCACCCTTGACCAGCGCGTCGGCACGGCCTGCGGCATCAGCATTGCGACCGACCGTATCGGTCAGTTCGTGCATGGAAGCGGCGGTCTCTTCCAGGTTGGCGGCCTGCTGCTCGGTGCGCTGTGACAGATCTTGATGACCGGCAACGATCTCGCCAACGCCACTATCGAGACGGGAGGTGGCGTGCTGGATGCGGGTGACGATGCGGCCCAGCTGCGCGACCGTCGCGTTGGCATCATCGCGCATGCGCGCGAACACGCCCTGCAGCTCCCCCTCCATGCGCACGCTGAGGTCACCACGGGCCAGCGCGGCCAGCAATGCCTGCAGGTCGCCGAGGTTGGTTTCAAACGTCGCCAGCAGGCGGTTGATGCTGGTCGACAACGTGCGCACGAAGCCCTGCTTGCCGTCCAGCGTGATGCGACCGTGCAGGTCGCCGTGTGCTGCAGCATCGACCAGGGCAGCGACCTCGGTTTCCAGCAGGGTCTCCAACGCACGACTACGCCATTCCACCGCTACGCCGAGGAATTGCCCTTCGTCGATGACGGGGTTGGCAATCAGCTGGTAGCGCGTGCCGGCATGGCCGATCTCGCGCTCTTCGCGCTGGCGCACGCCGGTCAGGCTGGCCAACGCCGGATGCAGGCGTACCGCGTCGCTGCCCACCAGATCCTGGTCCCGGAGGTCCAGCTGCTCCAGCAGAGCCGGATTGGCATACGCCACCAGGCCTTCTGCATCGATCACCATCAAACCGGTCTGCGCACTGTCCAATGCCTGGCGCACCCGGGTGTTGCCGCGCGCCACGGCACGCTCGGTCTCGATACGCGCGCGCAGGCGCTGCTGCATGTCGACCAGGCGCTGGGCCAGCTGGCCGATCTCGTCGTTGGCGTTGTAGACGCGCAGGGTGGTGTCCAGGCGGTCGTCAGCGATGTCGCTGGCGAAGCGCAGGGTGTCATGGATCGGCTGGCGCACTGCACGCAGCACCAGCACGAGGCTGGTGATCAGCACACCGGCGACCAGCAGCACGGTCAATGCAAACAGCACGCTCATGGTGCGCGCACCAGCCTGCTGGCGGGCCTGGGCACGGGCCAGTGCCGCGACCTGTGCCTGCTGGAATGCGGCCAGCGCAGGCGCTACACCCGCAGCGGCATCCAGCAGCGACTGCGCTTCCACATCCAGGCCGACACGGGCAGCGGTATACCCAAGCAACGCGGCCTGATACGCCTCCATTCCGGTGCGCAGGGTGTCCTGCGCATCCGCGGGCAGGCCCGCCAGCGCGAGATCGAACGGCAGCTTTTCTTCGCTGGCGCGGTCGGCGTGGGTGGAGTCACCGTCGAGCAGCAGCAGCGCCTCCTGCCGACGCATCTTCTGCAGGGACAACGCCAGCGCATCCCGCTGCTGCGCATCCACCTGCCCCTGCAGCGTGTCTGCAGCCTGTTGCAGCTGCGCGGCGAGGCCGGCCTCACCACGGCCCATCTCGTCGACCCGTTCGAACAGGGCGGCCACACCCTGCGAGAACGCGCCTGCAGCTTCGGTCAGCGCTTGCAGGGCCTTGCGCCGGCCGGCATCCATCGGCATCGCGCGCAGCACCTGCAGGTCGCTCTGCAGCGCTTCCTGCACGGCCAGCAGCTGGTCGCGATCGGCATCGTCGAAACTGCGTGCATACTGGATCTGCAGGCGGCGCGCTTCGGCCACCCGCGTGGCCAGGCGCGCGGCCAGATCACTGCCGCGCTGGTAGCTGGCCTGGCTGCGCGCAGCCTGCGTGTTGGCATGCCCGGTCCAGGCATAGACGGCGGCGATTGCGACCAGTCCCAAGCCACAGACCCACAAGGTCGCCTTGAGCTTGTTGGCTACGCTCAGCCGATGCGGTTGCAGCCACGGCAGCAGGCCGGAGGACGCCGGGCGCAGCGCCGCAAGCCGCGTGCGCAGGGACCGGAGGTGGAGGACAACGGCCGACATGACAGACTCCAGGCAGAAGGACGCACCTGTATCGGCCGGATTCAAGGCAACTTTAGAGCTTTCGTCGTCCTGGCCCAGCGATGACTGGCGGACGCGGCCTTTGTACCGGGTGCAGGCGACGCTGGCGTGACACGACCATCGCCCTTGACCTCAACCCCGGTTGGGGGAGCACAGTGGACGCCCCTCCCCGTTCCGGTGCCTCCATGACCACCCTCGATGTCCCCCGCTACCTGCAGCGCCTGCAGCTGGATGCACCGCCACCGCTGACCCTGGCCGGCCTGACCCTGCTGCAGCAGCGCCACAACGCAGTGCTGCCGTTCGAGACCCTCAGCTGCCTGCTGCGCGATGCGGTGCCGATCGACCTGGACAGCGTGCAGCGCAAGCTGCTGGACGAGCGCCGTGGCGGGTACTGCTTCGAACTCAATGGCGGCCTGCTGGCGCTGCTGCAGGCGTTGGGCTTCGATGCGCAGCCGTTGAGCGCCCGCGTGCTGCTGGCCGCCCAGGACGGCGAACTGACCGCACGTACCCATCTGCTGCTGCGCGTGCAGGTGGAGGGCGATGACTGGCTGGTGGATGCAGGTTTCGGCAGCCTGACCCCGACCATACCGCTGCGCCTGGATGATCCGCAGCCGCAGGCCACGCCACACGAGCGGTACCTGCTGCAGCGCCTGGCCGTTGACGGGGATTTCGTGCTGTCCGCCGAATCCGGCGACGGCTGGCGATCGATGTACCGTTTCGACCTGCACGTGCCCGCACCGATCGACAACGTGGTGGGCAACTGGTACGTGTGCACCCATCCCGACTCCAGCTTCCCTGGCCAACTGCGCGCGTCGCTGACCGGGCCGGACTGGCGACGCACCATCGGCAGCGGCAACTACACCGAGTACCGCCCCGGCCAGGTACCGGACAAGCGTCCGCTGCACGATGTTGCCGACGTGCGCGAGGTACTGCAGCAACGCTTCGGCATGCAGTTGCCCGAAGACCCGCGGCTTGACCCGGCGATCAATGACTGGCTGCAGCGCTCACGCGCCGCAACCTTGTAGCGCCGAGCCCATGCTCGGCTGAGCTTGGGCTGCTGGGTCAACAGCAGCCGAGCATGGGCGCGGCTCTACGCAACCGCGCGCGCCTGCAACGCAATCCGGTTGCCTTCACTGTCGCAGATCTCGGCCACGCGCCAGTCGCCCGCGTCGGCCGGTCCGAAGCGCAACGCAGCTCCCGCGCGCAGTGCACGCTCCAGGCTTACCTCCAGGTCATCGACGCCGATGTAGATGCGCGCACCCTGCTCGGAGGGCCGGTAGTCCGCGCCGTGCACCAGCGCCACACTGGCACCGGCGGCCGGATCGGAAAACGGCAGATAGGCCATCCGGCAGTCGTGCAGCACGATGGGTTGGCCCACCGCCACCTGCAGCCATTGCTGGTAGAACGCGATGGCCCGGGCCAGATCACGGACCGGTATCTCGACGTGCAGGATCGGATTCATGCGCGCAGGATAACCGGATACTGACACCCCCTTGCAGGGCAGCGCTGGCATGCTGGGTGCCCCTTTCCTCGCGGAGTCCTGCATGTCCCTGGCCGACCATCGACGTACGCTGGCACCGCATGGTTTCTTGCGCGTGGCGATCAACCTGGGCAACCCGGTGCTGGCGCACGGCGATGCGCACTCACCGCGCGGACCGTCAGTGGAGCTGGCCACGACATTGGCGCAGCGCCTGGGTGTGCAGGCACGCTTCACCTGTCACGATGCCGCGGCCTCGGTGGTCGCTGCGGGAGGCGAAGACGGCTGGGATCTGGCCTTCCTGGCCATCGATCCGGCACGCGCCGACCGCATCGCCTTCAGTGCTCCGTACGTGGAGATCGAAGGCACCTATCTGGTGCGCGACGATAGCCCTGCGCAGCAGGTGAACGACCTCGACCGCGAGGGGCTGCGCATCGCGGTGGGCCGCGGTGCAGCCTACGACCTGTTTCTCAGCCGTGAACTGCGCCACGCGATGATCGAGCGGGCTGAGACGTCGGCGGCGGCCATCACCCTGTTCGACCTGCAGCGCCTGGATGCCGCCGCCGGCGTGCGCCAGCCGCTGCAGGCATGGGCGCGGGCGCATCCCGGCCACCGCGTGCTTGCCGACCGTTTCACCGCGATCCAGCAGGCGGTGGCGGCGCCGGCGTCGCGCCCCGCCGACGCGCTGCAGGCGCTGTTCGAGGAAGTGGAGGCGATCAAGTCCGGCTCGCTGCTGGAGGAGGCGTTCGCGCGTGGCGGGCAGACGGTCACGCTGGTGCGATGAGTGTAGCGTCCGCCATGTGCCGGACGTGCTCGGCCGCCTGCGCGTGCAGCCAGTCGCGGAAGGCGAGAAAGCCGCGATGGCGGGCCGATCGCTGCGGGTAGACCAGCCAATGCGGCCAGGCGGTTTTCAGGCGCAGGTTGGACAGCGCCACCAGTTGCCCGGAATCCAGCAACAAGCGCGCCCGCGTCACCCGCCCAAGCGCCACGCCCACCCCGTCCAGCGCCGCACGGTGGTGTGCCTCCGAATCATCCAGCACCGCTACGAAGCGCGACGGCGGGGTCTGCCCGCTCAACGCGAACCAGGCACCCCACGCACCATCGGGGTCCCCCAGCAGCGGCCACTGGTTCAGTGGCACCCGGTCGATCCCTCCCATGCGTTCGATCAGCGCCGGGCTGGCCATCGGCAGCAGCCACTCGTCGAACAGCGGCTCAACCACCAGGCCCGGCCACTGCCCGCTGCCCAGCCGCAGCGCGGCGTCGAACTGGCGCTGCCGCTCGAAATCAATCAGGCGCTCGCTCGACTGCAGGTTGATCTCGATCTGTGGGTGCTCGGCCACGAAATGACCCAGGCGCGGCACCAGCCATGCCGACGCCATCGACGGCACCGCACTGATCGTCAGCACGTGCTCGGCGCGGGCCGCATAGGGCTGGAAGGCTTCGTTGATCGCATCCAGATGCGGGCCGACCTGGTCGAGCAGGCGCTGCCCCTCCAGGGTGAGGGCGACGCCACGCGGTTGGCGGACCAGCAGTGGCTGCCCGAGCCGCTCTTCCAACTGGCGCATCTGATGGCTGAGCGCACTGACGGTCAGGTTCATCGACGCCGCTGCCCGTGACAGGTTGCCCAGCCGCGCGGCGGCCACGAAACCCTGCAGGGCATGAAGGGGTGGACGGGACATCAGGCTTGAATTCCTCTCAAGGCATGCTTGCGGAAATGTCGCTTTTTGCGCGCCCATGCTGCCCGTATCGTGCAATCCACTCAAGTGGAGGCACGCTCATGAACATCTTCGGCAGCCTGTTGTTCCTGCACGGCCATGTGGCCAACGCCGAGCTGGCACGCCAGCTGGCCAGCCCGTCCACCACCTCCCCTGCGTGCGCGGCGCGACCGGCCACGCCGGTTCAGCAGCCGGGGACCCGTTGAACGCGGCTCAACCTGTGTACCAGCGTTGGACGTGTTCAGGCAGCCATGGCATTGGATCGATATCCAGTGTCCGGCAACCGTCGAGGGTGTCACGCAGCACGCCCTCACCGGGGCCACCTGGAATCCGCAGGCCTTCCTCTTCCGGAAGCTGCACCACAGCCCAGTCGTGCAGCCGGTCCATGCGCAGGCGCAGCGCAGCCTGCAGCCATGCCTTCAGCGGGTAACAGCGATAGCCCTGTTCGCCCAACGCATCAACCGCGAGCGACAACGCCTGGTTGGCGCCACGTACCCACTCGGTGTGGCCTCCGGCCTTGTCCTGGACCGTCATCGGTGCCGGTGCGCGGTGCGCCTTGAACGGCGAACGCAGCTGCAGCTCCAGATCACGTGCATCGCGCTCGCTCTCTGCTTCCACCAGCGCACCGGCATCGAGGTCGAAGAACTCGAACCAGCGCCGGTGCAATGCGCTGATGCGTCCGAGCGGATCACGTGAGAAGCCGATCTTCGCGTAGTCCTCCCACGCACAAGGGAAGACGTAGGTGAAGACACGACCGTCGATGCGGATATCCGATTGCATGTGCGCAGGCTGCCTCCACCTCAGCCCGGGCGCAACCGGGCGCTACCGTGCGCGCTGCAGCGCTCCGGCAGTGCGGCTTCGTGCAGCCGGCACCAACTATTCTTGCTGACTGTCGCTGCCATCTCCGCCCGCCATGCCGTCTGCTGCGCCCGCCCCCCTACCGATTTCGTCCATCACCCTGGAAGCGGCGACCTCCGCGGTGATCCACCAGCACAACGCTGAAACCGCGCGGCAACCGGCATCGCTGACCAAGCTGATGACCGCCTACGCCGCCTATGCGTGCGTCGAAGAGAACGGACGCACGTGGGACGACCCGGTCACCATCGCCGCCGACGATGTGCATGCCGTGGCCGATGATGAAACGCGCATGGGCCTGGTGCCCGGCGAGACAATCACCCTGGCACGCCTGCTGGAAGGGTTGATGGTGGTTTCCGGCAATGACGCTGCATTGGCGATCGCGCGCCACCTGGACGGATCGCAGGCGGCATTCCTGGAGCGCATGAACCGGCACGCACGCCAGCTCGGGCTGCGCAGCACCTGGTTTGCCAGCGTGTCCGGCATCACCACACCGCACCACGTCTCCAGCGCGCGCGACATGGCGGCGCTGGCCGCCCGCCTGCTGAACGATCATCCGCAGATCCTGGCGATCACCGCGCAGCGCGCGTTCGCCCATGGCAGCTTCAACCGCAGCAACCAGAACGCCCTGCTCGGCGAAGACGGCGTGGACGGCTTGAAGACCGGCTACACCCAGGCCGCAGGCTTCTGCCTGGCCGCCACCGCGTGCCGGGCAGTGCCCGGGCGGGACCAGCCGGTACGCCTGATCACCGTGGTACTGGGCTCTGCAAGCCGCGACGCGCGCGACGCACTGGTGCGCGACCAGCTGGCCGCGGGATTCGCCGCCCTGGCCGGCGGCTGACCGCTCGTGCGGCTCAGCGCCGCTTGACCGTCGCCACGATCAGCCGCTGCAGCTCGGCCACGGCACCGGCCCTGTCCAGCGCGCCGGCAGCCACGCCCTCTGAAAGGGCTTCAGCCGCACCGAGGATGGCCCAGCGCCCCGCCAGCGACACCGTGCCGTCGGCGGCGAACGGGCCCAGCCAGACCTGGCAGTTGTCGATGAAATCCTGCTGGTAGCGCCGCCGCACCTCATACAGTTCCGGCGCCCCCACCAGCGCGGCGAGGATGCCTTGCACTTCACTGCCCTGGCTGAGGACGCAGTCGATGTAGCCGGAGGCGATGGCCGCCGCCCGATCGACCAGTTGCGCCCGGGCGCGGCCGATGCGCTCGTGGAAGACCACGGTCTGGCGTCCGTCATAGTCATCGTAGAGTGCCGCCAGCAAGCCATTGCGGGTCACGAAGTGATCGTAGGCCACAGGCTTGGTCACGCCCGCCGCCTCGGCCAGCCGCCCCAGCGTCAACGCGCCGGTACCTTCTCCGCGGACCAGTGCCCAGGCCACATCCAGCAACTGGCGGGTGCGTTGCTCCCGGGTCATTCGGCGGCGCGTGGGGGTGGCGTTGGCGGGCATCGGCGGAGCACGGCGATCAGCGCATCGGAACACCGATTTTACGGCCGATCGCCAGCGCGGTCTGCAGGTGCGCTTCAGCGGCACCGGTATCGGCGTCCAACAGCAGGTCGGACGACAGCACGCGTGCGCCGCAATAGTCGAAGATGCCCATGTCGATCTGCGTCCTCATCGCCGCGTCGTAGCCACGACGTTCGACCATGGCTGCATCGGCGCCGCCCAAGCCGACCAGATGCACATTCAGGCGCTGCAGCTTCTTCACCAGCCTGCCCTGCGCATCCTGTGCGTAGGCCCAGTCGTTGGTGAACACACGGTCGATCCAGCCTTTCAGCAGTGCCGGGAACGACCACCAGTACAACGGGAACACCAGCACCAGCGTATCGGTGGCATCCAGCCGCGCGTGTTCGGCGGCGACATCGGCGGGTACCGCGCCGGTGCTGCGGAACAACGCCTGGTCCCGCGGGTTGAAGCGCGGATCGAAGCCTTCGGCCATCAGGTCGGCATAGGCCACGGTGTTGCCGGCGTCGGCCGCGGCAATGGCATCACCGATGCGACGCGCCATCGCGTGGGTCAGCGAACCGGGCTCAGGGTGGGCGATGACAATGAGGCTGTGCATGGGGATCTCCAGGAATCAATACTTACCGATAGTAAGTAGCGATTCCGGGGAAAGCAGCGCCACCGGTGGGACGCTGTTTTCGCGTCCAACGTATAGTGCAGCGATGCCCTGTGGGACACCCGGACATGGATCGACGCCTGCCCCTGACGATACTGACGCTGCTGCTGTCGCTGCCATCCGCCTTCGCGGGTGACCTCAGTCCCAGTGACGCGAAGGCCCTGCGCGAAGATGTGCGCGCCCTGATGACTGCCTACGCCCGCGGCGATGCGGACTTCCTCATCGAGCGCACGCATCCCAGCCTCAAGCGGCTGGCCGGCGGCGATGAGGCCTTCCAGGCGATCACCCGCGATGCGTTGAAGACGCAGCACAGCACCGGCGTGGTGGTCATCAGCGAAGACGTCGGTGTGCCGACCCGGACCTATGCGGCCGGGGAGGAAGAAGTCTGCTTCGTGCCACGCCAATCCCTGGTACGGGTGCGTGAAACCCCGATGCGCAGCACCACGTTCATGGTGGCCGTGCGCCGCATTGGCGGTTCCGGGTGGACGTATCTGGACGGCACGGGGCTGCAGGACAATCCACGCCTGCTTCGCCAACTGCTGCCAGCGCTGGAACCCGGCGTGATCCTGCCCAAGCGGGAGATCGAGGCGTTGTAGTTGCCGGCCCTTCCCGCCATGCAGGGCGCGGGTCTAATGGAACAACGCATTCAGGGCAGCCCCGGACGCCGCCTGCTGCAGGCCATCGAAGCGTCCGTCCTGCACGATCGGCTGGGTCGCCTGCATCAGTCCACCCCACGCGGCACGCGCCAGCGCACCGCCCAGGCTGACCCGGCGAACGCCAAGTGCGGCGATGTCCTGCAGGCTCAGTGCTGTGGGTCCACCGACCAGCAGGTTCACTGGCTTCGAGCCCGCAGCGGCGACCACCGCACTGATCTGCTCGTGCGTACTGATGCCCGGTGCGTACAGCACATCGGCACCGGCCTCGGCGTAGGCACGCAGGCGCCGCAGGGTGTCCTGCATATCCGGTACGCCCACGAAGAAATTCTCCGCTCGCCCGACCAGCAGCACGTCGCCGCCCGCGCGGTCGATGGCCGCACGTGCCGCGCGCAACCGCTCGACCGCCTGGTCGATGGGCCTCAGTGGTGCATCGGCCAGGCCGCTGGCGTCCTCGATCGACAACGCCGCAATGCCGGTATCGAGCGCCGCGGCCACCGCCTCCTCCACCGCCTGTGGCGTAGCGCCGAAGCCATCACCGAAGTCGGCATTCAATGGCAACGGGGTCGCCGCCGCCATCAGTCGCAGGTGCTCCAGCGTGGCCTGCAGCGATACCGCGCCGTCCGGCCGCCCCTCACTCCAGGCGCAGCCGGCACTGGTCGTGGCCAGGGCCTGGAACCCCTGCCGTTGCAGATAGCGCGCACTGCCGGCGTCCCACGGGTTGGGCAGCACGAAGCATCCTGCTGCATGCAGCTGGCGGAAGCTGGCGCGCTTGCGCAGGGTGTCGGCATCAGGCGAGGCCATGGCGGGCTCCGGGGCGGCAGACCTGCACCCTAGCCCGCCGTTCGGTCGCGCTCAAGGCGACGAAGGCAGCCGTGCATGAAGTGATGCCGGCTGCTTATTGGACGCCACTGGCGACCCTGCCCGAGCGTGGTTGCCTGCCCACACAATGCCTTCACGGAGCCCCTCATGCACCCGGACCCGCAGCCCCTCATCGACGCAGGCGACGATGACGCCCACTGGGCCGACCTGCTCTCGCCCGCACGGCGCCGCCTGATCGCCTCGGCGGGGCTGGCCGCCGGCGGCCTGGCCAGCGCCTCCACCGCCGCCGCCGCGCGCGTCGGCAGCGCCGTGAACACCACCGAACCCGGGCGACCCGGCTTCCGCGCCATCGTTCCGCCAGCAGCGAAGGGCCGCAGCCCCTGGGGTCAGGCCACCGCCAGCGAACCGACCCCGCGCCCGGCCAGCGTGCGCCCCGGCGAGGCCACGTTGCCCACCGCCCCGCGCGCCTACACCGACATCAAGAGCTACCACGCACATATCTATTTCGACGAGGACAGCTTCGAGAAGGCAGCCCTGCTGCGGCGCTGGGCCGCCGAGCGCTTCCCGGTGGAGCTGGGCAACTGGAACCTGGAGCCGCGTGGCCCGCACGTCACGCCCTCCTTCTACTTCGGCTTCACCAACGACCTGCTGCCAGTGCTGGTGCCCTGGCTGCAGCTCAACAGCCTGGGGCTGACCATCCTGATCCACCCCAATACCGGCGACGGTCGCGCCGATCACCTGTACTACGCGTTGTGGGTGAACCGCGCGCAGCCGGTGAACGCCTACAACTGGCCGGCGCCGCAACCGGGGGAACAGGAGCCGTTGGAGGAGGTATTCCCGAACGTGGTGCCCACGGTACCGTTGGAGACCTGAGCGATCAGCTGCCACGCAACTCCCTGGTGAGGGCACAGCGTGCTGCGCCCTACGCTTCCTCCTCCACGCAGGGTGTGGCTCTGCCGATGAGCGGCCCGGGCGTGATCGTCGGCCTACGTGCCCGCATCCACCGCCTGCACGACGTTCAGCGCGCCTTGATCCGGCGTCCGCCATACGGCCACAAGCCCTCCGGCACATTTCAAACATACGATTGAAACGCTGCAAACTTCGCCGAACTGGACAGCATCCAACGGTTCCGCCAGACTGCCGCCCTTTCCCGTCTTCCGGATCCCATGGCGAAGCTGCTGGTCCTGCACGGCCCCAACCTCAACCTGCTCGGCACCCGCGAGCCGGAGGTGTACGGCCACACCACGCTGGCCGACATCGACCAGGCCCTGGCCGCGCAGGCATCGGCTGCCGGGCACGCCGTGGAGAGCCTGCAGTCCAATGCCGAGCATGTGCTGGTCGACCGCGTGCAGGCTGCGCGCAACGACGGAACCGCTTTCATCCTGATCAACCCCGCCGCCTTCACCCACACCTCGGTGGCCCTGCGCGATGCGCTGGCAGCGGTGGCGGTGCCGTTCATCGAGATCCACCTGTCCAACCCGCATACCCGCGAACCCTTCCGCCAGCACAGCTTCTTCAGCGACAAGGCGGTGGGCGTGGTGTGTGGCTTCGGTGCCGACAGCTACCGCTACGCGATGGACGCGGCGCTGCTGCGCGTATCCGCCACCTGATTGTCGACCCGAGCGCTCACGGCGCTCTCCTCACCTAGAAGAAACCAAAGAGGCCCTCATGGATCTGCGCAAAATCAAGAAGCTGATCGACCTGCTGGAAGAGTCGAACCTGGCTGAAATCGAAATCAAGGAAGGCGAAGAGTCGGTGCGCCTGTCGCGCGCTCCGGTCGCTGGTTATGCCGCGCCGGTCGCTGCCCCGGTGTACGCCGCCCCGGCCGCTCCGGCGGCGCAGGCCATGCCGATGCAGTCGCCGACCGAAGCCTCCACCGGCGGCACCGCCAAGCCGGGCCCGGCGCTGCCGGAAGGCCATGTGCTGCGCTCGCCGATGGTCGGCACCTTCTATGCCTCGTCCGCGCCGGACAAGCCGGCCTTCGTCACCGTGGGCCAGCAGGTCAAGGAAGGCGAGACCCTGGCCATCATCGAAGCGATGAAGATGTTCAACCCGATCGAAGCCGACACGTCCGGCACCATCGTCGCCATCCTCGGCGAGAACGGCCAGCCGGTGGAATTCGACCAGCCGCTGTTCGTGATCGGCTGAGGGGCGCGCCATGCTCGACAAAGTCGTCATCGCCAACCGAGGGGAGATCGCGCTGCGCATCCTGCGCGCGTGCCACACCCTCGGCATCCGCACGGTGGCCGTGCATTCCACGGTCGACCGCAACCTCAAGCACGTGGCCATGGCCGACGAGTCGGTCTGCATCGGTCCGGCGCCGTCGCCGCAGAGCTACCTCAACATCCCGGCACTGATCGCCGCCGCTGAAGTCACCGACGCTCAGGCCATCCACCCGGGCTACGGCTTCCTGTCGGAGAACGCCGACTTCGCCGAGCGCGTGGAAGAGTCGGGCTTCATCTTCATCGGCCCCAAGGCTGACACCATCCGCATGATGGGTGACAAGGTCGAAGCCATCCGCGCGATGAAGGCCGCCGGCGTGCCGTGCGTGCCCGGTTCGGGCGGCCCGCTGGGCGAGGACATCGTCGCCAACACCAAGATCGCCCGTGAGATCGGTTATCCGGTCATCATCAAGGCGGCCGGCGGTGGCGGTGGCCGTGGCATGCGCGTCGTGCACGCCGAAGCCTCGCTGAAGACCTCGATCGAAACCACCAAGAGCGAGGCCAAGGCCGCGTTCGGCAATGGCGAGGTCTACATGGAGAAGTTTCTGGAGAACCCGCGCCACGTGGAGATCCAGGTGCTGGCTGACGGCCAGGGCAACGCCATCCACCTCGGTGAACGCGACTGCTCGATGCAGCGCCGCCACCAGAAGGTGGTGGAAGAAGCACCGGCACCGGGCATCACCGCCGAACAGCGTGAGCAGATCGGCAAGGTGTGCACCGAAGCCTGCATCCGCATCGGCTACCGCGGCGCGGGCACGTTCGAGTTCCTGTACGAGGACGGCCGCTTCTACTTCATCGAAATGAACACCCGCATCCAGGTGGAACATCCGGTCACCGAAATGGTCACCGGCATCGACCTGGTGGCCGAGCAGCTGAAGATCGCCGCTGGCCAGAAGCTGTCGATCAAGCAGAGCGACGTGGTGCTGACCGGCCATGCCATCGAGTGCCGCATCAACGCCGAAGATGCTGAGACCTTCGTGCCGAGCCCGGGCACCATCACCGGCTTCCATCCGCCGGGCGGCCCCGGCGTGCGCGTGGATACCCACATCTACAGTGGCTATCGCGTGCCGTCCAACTACGACTCGATGATCGGCAAGCTGATCGTGCACGGACCGGACCGCGAAACCGCCATCGCCCGCATGCGGGTGGCGCTGAGCGAGATGGTGGTCGATGGCATCAAGACCAACATCGCCCTGCAGCAGCGGATCATGCGTGACAAGGGCTTCCAGGCCGGTGGCCAGAACATCCACTACCTGGAAAAGCGCCTTGCCGAGCGCAAGAACAAGCCGATCGCGCTGACCTGATCGGCGCCAGGCACTGGACATGAAAAGGGCGGGGAAATCCCCGCCCTTTTTTTGTTGCTGTAGAGCCGAGCCCATGCTCGGCTTGCCGCAACGCACAGCCGAGCGTGGGCTCGGCTCTACAGCCGGCGCATCAGCGCTTGCTGGCCGCTTCGGCCGGAATCTGCGAATTGGCCAGCGGCCGCACGCCATTGGGCGAGGTCGGATCGACGATCACCATGGTCTCGGTCGAGCCATCCGGCCACACTACCTGGAAGGTGCTGCCGGCCGGCAGTGAAGCGAACGGCATGCCCGTCTGCGCGCGATAGACCGCAGCGACCTGGCTGGCGCCGGCGCGGCGCACGTCTTCCTGCGCCTTCACCGTGGTCAGTTCCACCTTCGACAGATGCCGGTACCGATCTTCGTAGGTATCGATCATCAGCAGGCCGACCGCACCGGCAGAGTAGGCCACGAACAGCGCCACCCAGAACCAGAACTTGGCCCCATGCAGGAATCGACGGTAATTCATCGCCCGTCCCTCTTTCCAATCAATCGCTTGATCCATTCCTTCATTTTCCCAGCACCTTGCCGCGATACCGCAGCGTCATACACGAAATCCCGGAAATCCTGCGCTCCATCCTGCGAACAGATCCCTCCGTTCGCACAAAAACTGTTGACCAGCACGCTGTCCGCTCCACACGGTAGACCGAGTTCGCAGGCCGCAAGCCGCCATGCAAGCTCACTGAGCTGTTCGCCCGCCACCAGGCCGTCAAGTGCGCTGTCACCGGCGGCACGCACGCCCATGCCCGGCGCGATCGCCATATAGGCCTCCGGGTCACGCGAAGTGCGCACGCGCTCGACCAGGTCACGGCGGTACTCGGCGCTGTCATGCAACGGCTCGCCCTCGGCGAACAGCGATGCTTCCGCGGCCAGGTTGCCCTGCGCGGCCGCCTTGCGGCGCTCGGCCAGCACCAGTGCCGCGCCCAGCTTGTCGCCCGGGACGAAACCGCCGCACCGCTGCGCCACGCGCTCGCGCGCCTCGATCATCGCCGGCGCCGCAGTCAGGCCCAACCCGCTCAGTACGTTGTTGTCCAGGCGGTAGCCACCCGGATCGAGCGCGTACTGCGCGCAATAGTCATACACGCGGCTGAGCATCCAGCGCGCTTCATGGTTACCTGTATCGGCCTGCACGCGCAGGCGCTGGGCGTAGGCATACAGATCGCTGGCGTCTTCGATGTCGGCGCGGAGGTCCAGCGGCAGGCCCGACGGCAGCATGTTGCCGCGCTCGACGGTAGCCAGCCGGCGCGCCAGGGCTTCCGGCACCACCGGCAACGCCACTGCGCTGTCGCGGCCGGCCACGACGGTCGGCAGGTCCGGCGACGCTGATGTCACGCCCGCCGCATGGCCACTGGCCCGGTACCCGGCCACGCCCAGCACGGCCACCGCCGGCAGCACGAGCAACCAGGTTTTCAGGGTCGGGGCGAAGGCCATCGGCGGCGGTGAGCGTTCACGGCGCACAGGAAAGTCCCGAGTTTAGCAAGGCCCGGCGGGCCTGTCTGAACTGCCCCCGTTCATCTCAAGGCGGCATCTCAGGCAATACGGAGACGCCCCGATGGTCTAGCATGGCCCCCTTTCCCGTGATTGCCCCCACCGCCATGCCGTTCCTGGAACTGACCCTGCGCTGCACCGAAGCCACCCAGCCCCGCTATGAGAATGCGCTGGAGGACGTCGGCGCACTGGCCGTGACCCTGCTCGATGCCGAAGCCGACACCAGCAACGAACAGGCCATCCTCGAACCCGGCGTGGGTGAAACGCCGCTGTGGGACACCCTGGTGCTGAGCGCACTGTTCCCCGCCGACAGCAATGCGCTGTTGCTGCTGGCCGCCCTGGAATCGTTCGATCCGGAACTGGACTGGAGCAACGGCAGCTTCCGCGCCGTCGAGGATGAAGACTGGGAACGCGCCTGGCTGGACCAGTTCCAGCCGATGGATTTCGGCAGCCGTACCTGGATCGTGCCGTGGAACCATGAACTGCCGGACGCCGCGCAGGCCGCCGATGCCGCCGTGGTGCGGCTGGACCCGGGCCTGGCCTTCGGCTCGGGCACCCATCCGACCACCGCCCTGTGCCTGCGCTGGCTGGACCAGCTGGCCGTGGACGGCCAGTTGCAGGGCCAGCGCGTGCTCGACTTCGGCTGCGGCTCGGGCATCCTCGCCCTGGCCGCGCTGAAGCTGGGTGCCGCCGAAGCGATCGGCGTGGACAACGATCCACAGGCACTGGTCGCCACCGCCGACAATGCCGAGCGCAACGGCGAGCAGGCGCGCATGCACGTGTACCTGCCGCAGGACGAACCGGTCGCCACCTACCCGATCGTGGTCGCCAACATCCTTGCCTCGGCACTGGACGCGTTGGCCGAGCTGCTGGCCGCGCGCGTCGCTGCCGGCGGCCGCATCGCCCTGTCCGGCATCCTGCAGGGCCAGGAAGGCGAACTGCTGCAGCGCTACGCCGCATGGTTCGACGACCTGCAGGCGACCCAGGATGGCGACTGGATGCGCATCACCGGCATACGCCGCGCCTGATCGTGATTGAATGACCGCTGGATCCGAGCCCGCACCCTGAGCATGTCCGAGCCGAACCCGCCGCGCCGCCCCTTGGCCACCTTCCTGCGCCCCGCGTCGGAAGGCGAGGCTGCACCTGCGACCGATTCACGCACGCCCGACCCGGTGATGCATGACATCCCGCCAGCCCAAGCCCGCAGCCCCCTCGAAGCGGCGCTGCCACCGATGGCGGAAACGCGACAGAGCGATGACATCGTCAACCTCGACGAAGCGGCCGTGATCGAACCCGTCCTTGCCGCTCCGGTCCCGCAGGCCGTGGCCGGAGATGCACCCAGTTTCCTGGGCACCTCGCGGCCACGCGCACTGCCGACGCCACGCTGGCACTGGGGGCTGGTCGCCGGACTGGCACTGCTGCTGGTCCTGCAGAGCGTGCTGGCCGATCGAGCGCGACTGGCCGCCGACGCGGGCAACCGCGCCTGGCTGGGCGCACTGTGCGGCGTACTGCGCTGCAGCCTGCCGGCCTGGCATGAACCCACCGCGTTCACCATGACCAGCCGCGAGATCCGCCCCCTGCCAGGCCAGGCCGGCGTACTGCAGGTGCAGGCCAGCATCCGCAACGATGCGCGCTGGGCACAGGCCTGGCCGGATCTGCGCCTGTCGCTGTCCGATGCCGATGGCCGGTTGATCGGCAGCGGCGTGTTCGCACCGGCGCAGTACCTCGGCGAGAACCCCGGCGCGGCCGTGCTGGAACCGGGCCAGAGTGCACGCATTGCGTTCCGCGTGCAGGAACCCGCCGCATCCACCGTCGCATTCACCTTCGACTTCCTCTGAGCAGGATAGAGGCGACCAGCCGTGGCAGGTCGGGCACGCTCGCGCTAGACTGGCCGCCACCACCTCGTCCGGCCGCGCGCTCCGCGCGCACGGGCCAACCGAATCGGGAACCCCCTTGAACGCTGTCCTCTCTCGTCCTGACAACAGTCGTGGCGCTCCCCGGCCACCGCTGCGTGAACACGTCGCCCAGTCCGTGCGCCGCTACCTGCGTGACCTTGATGGCTGCGACGCGGACGATGTCTACGAGATCGTCCTGCGTGAGATGGAAATCCCGCTGTTCGTGGAAGTGCTCAACCACTGCGAAGGCAACCAGAGCCGCGCCGCAGCGATGCTGGGCATCCACCGCGCCACCCTGCGCAAGAAGCTGAAGGAATACGGCATCAGCGCGTAAGCGTGCGTGGGTAGTGCCGGCCGCTGGCCGGCAACCCCATGAACGATGGCAGGAAGTTGCAGTTGCCGGCCAGCGGCCGGCACTACCCGTGGACCCACGCCATGCGTGGATGGAAGCCCGGCAGAATCACCCGCCTCCGCCGGCCTTCCAGTAGTACCTCACCACATGGAAGAACACGGGCGCGGCGAAGCACACCGAATCCAGCCGGTCGAGCATGCCGCCATGGCCCTCGATCATGTGGCCCCAGTCCTTGATGCCACGGTCGCGCTTGATCGCCGACATCACCAGCCCCCCCCAGAACCCCATCAGGTTGATCAGCAGCGACAGGCCGAACGCCTGCAGCGGCGTGAACGGCGTGATCCACCACAGCGCCGCTCCCAGCGCGCTGGCACTCAGCACGCCACCCACGAAGCCCTCCACCGTCTTCGACGGCGACAGCTTCGGCGCGACCAGACGCCTGCCCAGCAGCTTGCCCCAGATGTACTGCAGCACGTCCGAGGACTGCACCACGATCACCAGGAAGGCGAACAGCAGCACGTTGCGCGACGGGTCATGGCCCGGCACGTGCAGGTTCAGCAGCAGCGGCACGTGCGAGATGCAGAACACGCAGATCATCAGCCCCCACTGCACCTTCGCGGTGCGCTCCAGGTAGTGCGTGGTGTCACCACCGATGGTCGACAGGATCGGCAGGAACAGGAACGCGTAGACCGGAATCAGCAGCGTGTACATGCCGTACCAGTCGATCCACACCAGGTAGTACTGCCACGGCAGCACGATGTAGAACGCGGCCAGCAGCGCGTAGTAGTCGCCCGAGCGGGTCGGTGCCAGAGTAATGAACTCGCGCAGCGCGAACAGCGAGATGATCGCAAACAGTACGATCACCCCGGCGCGACCGAAGAACAGCGCCAGCCCGACCACGATCGCCATCACCCACCAGGCGCGGATGCGCGACACCAGGTTGGCGATGACCGCACTGGGCTGCCCACGCTGCCGCCAGCGCAGGGTCTCGGCCACCAGCGTGGCCAGCACCAGCACCGCGCCGACGCCGGCAAACAGCAGGCCGGTCTGCTGGCCCACGCTGCGCGCGGCCAGGTCACCGGACACGTCCATCAGATAGCTCATGCGCGCCCTCCATTCGGCGCCAGGTCCAGCAGCGCCTGCCGGCTGCGGGCCAGGAATGCAGCCTTGTCCTCGTCGGCCTGCAGCCGCAGCGGCGTACCGAAAGTGGCCGTGCACAGCAGCGGCAGCGGCAGGAACCGGCCCTTGGGCATCACCCGCTTCAGGTTGTCGATCCACACCGGCACGAACTCCAGCTCCGGCCGTTGCCGCGCCAGATGGTAGATGCCGCTCTTGAACGGCAGCAGTGGCTCATCGCCCACATTGCGCGTGCCTTCCGGGAACAGGATCAGCGAGCACTCTTCGTCCACCGCATCGCGCAGCACCTGCAACGGGTCCTGCTGGCGATGGCCGGCCTCGCGCTCGACCAGCACGCCGTTGAACACCGCATCGATCAGGTAGCGGCGCAGGCCGTCGCGTTGCCAGTACTCGGCAGCAGCCACCGGGCGCACCTGGCGCCGCAACGCCGGTGGCATCGACGACCAGATCAGCACGAAGTCACCATGGCTGGCGTGGTTGCCGTAGTACACGCGGCGCTCGCTGGACGGCGCACAGCCGATCCACAGCGCACGGGCGCCGGTCACCACGTGGATCGCGCCACTGCAGGCGCGTGCAATCAATTCGGCGAACATCGGTCCCTCCGGTTCACGTCTGCGGCCACAACACGGCGATTACCAGCAGTGCAAACTGCACGGCCGTCAGCAGGTACTGCCGCAACAGCAGGCGGCGCATACCGGCCCAGCGCAGGTCCCAGCCGCGCAGCGGCGCGTCGGGCTGTGCGCGGCGCAGGCCACTGTCGTGCAGCAGCTGGTCGGTACGGCGCGCAGCGGCTTCGCCGTCCAGGCCTTCATCGCGCAGCAGTTGCAGCAGGCCGGCGTCCAGCCCGACCCGCCATGCGTGGTAAGCCTGTGTGATGCCCGCGGCAATGCTGAGCAGCAACAGGCCGGCGGCGATCATCGCCAGCCCCGCTTCGATGCCCAGCAGCAGCAGCGCCACCAGCAGCAGCCCCAGCGACAGCAGCGCGGGCCAGCGTCCCTGGCGCAGCAGCAGTTGCATGGTCGCCAGATCGGGAACCGGACTCATGCGCCTGCCCCCGCCGCATCAGCAATGGCGCGCAGATGTGCCGGGCCCAGCACGATGCCGGGGCGTGCAGCGCGCACGATCGCCACCGCCGCTTCGGCATCGGCGGCACGCCCACTGCGCAGCAGCCAGGCGGCAACACCGGCGGCACTGCGTGAGTAACCCAATGCGCAGCACACCAGCAGCGGCCCCTGTACCCGCAGTCGCTCAATGGCCTCGGCCGCCTCGCGCAGCTGGTGCGGCGTGGGCACCACCAGGTCCAGCATCGGCACGCTGGCGTACGCCGCGCCCGGCGCGCGGCAGGACAGCTCGGCACAGGCATCGACCACGCCCACCAGCGGTGCTGGCAACGCCGCGCGGGGAATACGCCCCAGCCACACGCCATCCGTCACCGGCACCGGCTGCGGCGCACGCCGCGTCCACAGCCGCGAATTGATCCAGGCCGCGCCCAGGTACGGCGCCAGCAGCCAGCGTGCCGCCATGCTCAGGCGACCATCGGCGCGCTTCTGGAACACCGCCGTACCCAGCCCGGCATAGGCCAGCGCCACCAGCAGCAGCGACACCACCGGCCACAGCAGCCACAACGCCGTACCCCGCAGCAGAACCACCGGCACCAGCAGCACAGCGGCCCCCAGCAGGTACAGCGCAGCCAATCGCCACCGCTTGGCATGCCGCGCGATGCGCCAGGCACGCAGCGGTGGCGTGCCCTGCTCCGGCCACAACCACACGCACAGCCAGCCGGCCAGCAGGCCGGTCGGGATGTCGATGAAATGATGCTGGAACGTGGTCAGCACCGAGACGCCGATCAGCAGCGCCCACACATGCAGTACCCAGCGCCAGGCACCGTGCAGGTACTGCGCGAACTTCACCCACAGCACGATCAGCAGCACGATGTGCAGCGATGGCGCCTGGTTGAACGGCTTGTCGAAACCCAGCAGCACATCGAACAGCCAACCGAACACGCCGCCGATCTCCGGCCGCTCGAAACTGAAGCGCAGCGGCCACAGCAGGAAGCAGCTCACCGCGATCAGCTGTGCACTGAACAGCCGCAATGCGTGCCGGTCCAGTTCGAGGCGCTGTCGGCACAGGAAGAACGAAACCGCGTAGAACAGGTCGATCGACCAGTACGGCACGATCGTCCATGGCACGAACGGAATCTGCGTTTCCCAGCCGAACGCCATCACCGGCAGTTCGGCGTGGCGGCCGGCCATCCAGTTGGCGAAGCCGTAGCTGGCAAAGAAGAACGGGCCCAGCAGGGCCAGCCACAGCAGCGCGCGCCGCCAGGGGCGCCCCGCCGTGGCAAGCGGAGTTGCAGCCAGCGTCGCCATCACGCGGTCCGGCGTGCCAGCGACACAGTGAAGATGCCGAAGTCATCGATGCGCTGCGCCACTTTCTCGAACCCGGCCAGGCGCACCAGTTCATCCATTTCCTGCTGGGTGCGGCGGCGCATCACCCATGCGGCGCCACCACGATGACTGGTCAGCGCGCGGGCGATGAACTCCAGCTGCGGGTGCCAGGGCTGGCCGGTGTAGGCCAGGTAGCCACCCACCGGCACCGTTGCGGCGATGCCCTGCAGCGAGCGCAGCACGGCGTCGTTGTCGGGGAACAGTTCGTACAGGCCCGATACCACCGCCAGCGTCGGCGCCGGGTCGACCTGCGCCAGCTGCACCGGATCGAACGCATCGCCCTGTTCGAAACGGGCGATGTCGGACGCACCGAGGCGCTCGATCAACGCCTGGCCCTGGGTCACGTTCAGACCGCTGAAGTCGCGCAGCACGATGTGCTCGGCGCGTTGCTCGCCCTGGCCCAGCGCTTCCAGTACATAACGGCCATGGCCAGCGGCCACGTCCAGCACGCGCACCGGCATGCCCTGCCCGCGCAGGCGCTGGGCGGCATCGCGCAGCAGTTCCTGCAGGTGCCGACCGCGAATGCGGATGCCGCGCCAGCCGATCGCATCCAGGTAGTTGCGGTCGACCAGGCGACCCAACGGGCCCTTGCCACGTGCTTCGTCGCGATAGATGTAGTCCAGCGTGCTGCCCGAATCGAAACCGGTCTGCAGGCCCAGTGCAATGCCCTCGGACAGTCTGCCGCCAAAGCGCAGGCCACCGCGCACCACGCGCCAGCGCAGATCGGCCAGGCTGTTGCGCTCGGGCGGCCAGGCCAGGATTTCAGACTCTTCAAATGTCGGCCCATGGCGGTGCGCATCGCGACGCGACAACTCGCGCAACGGCTCGGCGAAACGCGCCTGGATGAAGCGGCGGATGCGCGCCAGTGCCGGTGCCCGATCACGCTCGCCCAGCGTGTCGTGGAAGAAGCCCGGCAGATGCACGCGCTCCTTGATCGGGCTGGACAGGCGCTCGTAGAAGCGGTCCTGCGGGCCACGGTGGACGACGAAGTCCGAGCCGGACACCAGCAGCTGCACCGGCACGCTGATCGCCTGCGCATCGGCGACGATGCGATCGGCCGCCTCGTACAGGCCCAGCAGCACCCGCACCGAGATTGGCCGGGTGATCAGCGGATCGGTGCGGTAGCTCTCCACCCGCGCCGGATCGTGGGTCAGCCATTGCGGCTTGACGTAACTGTTGACGAAGAAGTTGCCGCGCAGCTTCTGCATCAATGCCAGGCCCGGGCGTGCGAACGGCACGTACAGCTTCACCTTGAACGCCGGGGAGGCCATCACCAGCGCACGCAGGCGTGGCGCGTAGTCGTGCACCCAAGTGGCGGCGACCACGGCGCCCACGCTCTGCGCGATCACCACGATGTCTTCCACCGCGATCCCATGCTCGGCGCCGATGTGGGCGATGAAGCTGTCCAGGTCGCGCACCAGCGCCGGAAAGCCCGGTGCATCGCCACGCGCGCCCGGCGAACGGCCATTGCCGCGCGCATCCCAGGCGAAGAAGGCGGTGTCAGGCAGGTCCAGCTCATCGACCAGATGGGTGACACGCCCGGAGTGCTCGTGCCCACGGTGCAGCAGCACGATGGCCCGGGTGGCCGGGGTGGCGGTGGTGCCCGCCCAGTACCGGTAGAACAGCGGTACCTGGTCGAAGCTGTGGAATTCCCGTTCCTGCGCCTGACGCATGCAATCTCCTGATTGTCTTTTTCTATCTGCTTGATTAATTTGGCGAAACTGCGGTTTCCCGCAGTCCGCGACGGACCCGGTTGATCATCGTCAGCACGCACAGCACCGCCATGGCCGCGGCCACGCCCGTGACCGTCATCGCGCCAACCCACTCAAACGCCAGCAGCAGGCCCAGCGCACCGATCACGAAGGCGCGGTCGCTCTTGCCCATCGGGCCGTCATAGCGGCGGCTGGCGCCGACCATCAGCCCCAGCACGCCGGCGTATTCGCTCAGCGCCGCGGTCCAGGCCAGCAGCCACAGCGCCTCCGGGCGCACGCCCGGCACGCTGAGCAGGCTCAGGTACAGCGCCGCATCGGCGATCACATCGCACAATTCGTTCAGATAGGCCCCCAGCCGCGACTGCTGGCCGAATTCGCGGGCCAGCATGCCGTCCACCGCGTTGAGCGCCATGCGCAGCAGCATCCACAGCGGCAGCAGCAGGTACAGCCATGGCTGCGCCGGCGCGCAGCACCAGACGGCGCCGGCCACCAGCAGCGAGACCACGGCAGCGGCCACGGTCACCGCATTGGCGGTGATCCCCATGCGGTACAGGCCGCGTACGGCCGGGCGCAGGAGGTCCTGAAAACGTCCCTTCAATGCATAGATCGACACGATCCGAACCCGCTGATCCTTGGCAGTTCCGGCACAGCCTACCCGATTGGGGCCGCGCGCCCCATCGAATTGATTGCCGCCCCCCCCCCCCCCGGCCAGACTGTGCCGAAGGCGGCCACAGGCCATCGGTGCGGGTTGATTGCCACCACCAGCGCCCGCCACCGGCCCCCACCGCCTACAATATCGGCCCCGCTCCGCTGCCGATTCTGTCCCATGACTGCTGATCTGTTGCCCGTCCGCCGGGCCCTCCTCTCCGTTTCCGACAAGACTGGTCTGGTCGAGCTGGCCACTGCGCTGGCGGCACGCGGCGTGGAGCTGCTGTCCACCGGCGGCACCGCCAAGGCGATCCGCGAGGCGGGCCTGGCAGTGAAGGACGTGGCCGAGGTCACCGGTTTCCCGGAAATGATGGACGGCCGGGTCAAGACCCTGCACCCGATGGTGCACGGCGGCCTGCTGGGCCGCTCCGGCCTGGATGACGCGGTGATGGCCGAGCACGGCATCGGCGCCATCGACCTGCTGGTGCTGAACCTGTACCCGTTCGAATCGGTCACCGCCAAGGCCGACTGCACCCTGGCCGACGCGGTCGAGAACATCGACATCGGCGGCCCGGCCATGCTGCGTTCGGCGGCCAAGAACTTCGCCCGCGTGGCAGTGGCCACCGACCCGTCGCAGTACCCCGAGCTGCTGGCCTCGCTGGAGGCCAACGACGGCCAGCTGTCGGCCGCCACCCGCTTCGCGTTCTCGGTGGCCGCGTTCAACCGCGTCGCCCAGTACGATGCGGCGATCAGCAACTATCTGTCGGCGGTCACCGCCACCGACGCCGCCGTGCCGGTGCGTGCCGAGTACCCGGCACAGATGAACTCCACCTTCGTGAAGGTGATGGACCTGCGCTACGGCGAGAACCCGCACCAGAGCGGCGCGTTCTACCGCGACCTGTACCCGGTGCCGGGCACGCTGGCCACCTTCCAGCAGCTGCAGGGCAAGGAACTGAGCTACAACAACCTGGCCGATGCCGACGCGGCGTGGGAATGCGTGCGCCAGTTCGATGCGCCGGCCTGCGTCATCGTCAAGCACGCCAACCCGTGTGGCGTGGCCGTCGGCGCCGGCAACGGCGATGCCTACGAGCTGGCCTACGCCACCGACCCGACCAGCGCCTTCGGCGGCATCATCGCCTTCAACACGCCGCTGGACGCCGCCACCGCCAAGGTGATCCTGGACCGCCAGTTCGTGGAAGTGCTGATTGCCCCGGACTACGAGCCGGCTGCGCTGGAATACGCGCAGAAGAAGGCCAACGTGCGCGTGCTGCGCATCCCGCATGGTGACGGCCTGAACAACTTCGACAGCAAGCGCGTCGGCTCGGGCCTGCTGCTGCAGTCCTCGGACAACCGCGGCATGACCCGCGACGAGCTGAAGGTGGTCAGCAAGCTGGCGCCGACCGACAAGCAGTTCACCGACCTGCTGTTCGCCTGGAAAGTTGCCAAGTTCGTGAAGTCCAACGCGATTGTGTACGCCAAGGACAACCGCACGATTGGCGTGGGCGCCGGCCAGATGAGCCGCGTGTACTCGGCGCGCATCGCCGGCATCAAGGCTGCCGATGCGAACCTGGTGGTCGAGGGTTCGGTGATGGCTTCCGATGCGTTCTTCCCGTTCCGGGACGGCATCGACGCCGCCGCTGCCGCCGGCATCAAGGCGGTCATCCAGCCGGGCGGTTCGATGCGCGATGCCGAAGTGATCGCCGCCGCCGACGAACATGGCCTGGCCATGGTGTTCACCGGCGTGCGCCACTTCCGCCACTGATCCGCATCACCAAGCCGGGCCCTGCCCGGCTTTTCTTTTCCGTATCCGAGAACCCTGTCCCATGAAGATCCTCGTCATCGGCTCCGGCGGCCGCGAACACGCCCTGGCATGGAAGCTGGCCCAGTCCTCCCGTGTCACCGACGTGATCGTGGCGCCCGGCAACGCCGGTACCGCCTGCGAAGACAAGTGCCGCAACGTGGCGGTGAAGGTGACCGATATCGACGGCCTGCTGGCGCTGGCCCAGGCTGAAGGCGTGGCGTTGACCGTGGTCGGCCCGGAAGTACCGCTCGTGGCCGGCGTGGTCGACCGCTTCCGCGCCGCCGGCCTGCGCATCTTCGGGCCGACCGCCGCCGCCGCGCAGCTGGAAGGCAGCAAGGCCTACGCCAAGGACTTCCTGGCCCGCCACAACATCCCCACCGCGTTCTATGCCGTGCACACCGACGTGGACGCTGCCCTGGCCTACATCCGCGAGAAGGGCGCACCGATCGTGGTCAAGGCCGATGGCCTGGCCGCCGGCAAGGGCGTGATCGTCGCAATGACGTTGGCCGAAGCCGAAGACGCAGTGCGTGACATGCTCTCCGGCAACGCGTTCGGCGATGCCGGCGCCCGCGTGGTGATCGAGGAATTCCTCGGCGGCGAGGAAGCCAGCTTCATTTCGATGGTGGACGGCGTGCATGCGCTGCCGATGGCCACCTCGCAGGACCACAAGCGCGTCGGCGACGGCGACACCGGCCCCAACACGGGTGGCATGGGCGCGTACTCGCCGGCGCCGGTAGTGACGCCGGAGGTGCATGCACGCGTGATGCGCGAAGTGGTGAACCCGACCGTGCAGGGCATGATCGCCGACGGCATCCCGTTCACCGGTTTCCTCTACGCCGGCCTGATGATCGATGCCAGCGGCGCGCCGAAGGTGATCGAATTCAACGTGCGCTTCGGCGATCCGGAAACCCAGCCGGTGATGCTGCGCCTGCAGTCGGACCTGGTCGAGCTGGTGGAAGCGGCGATTGATGGCCGCCTGGACCAGGTAGAAGCGCAGTGGGATGCGCGCCCGTCACTGGGCGTGGTACTGGCCGCGAAGCCCTACCCGGAAGCGCCGATCACCGGTGACGTGATTTCCGGCCTGGGCGACGTGCCAGCCAGCGCCAAGGTGTTCCATGCCGGTACGGCGTTGGATGCCCACGGCCAGGTGGTCAGTGCCGGCGGGCGCGTGCTGTGCGTGGCGGCACTGGGTGACAGCGTGCGTGATGCGCAGACGAAGGCCTATGCCGGCGTGGCCAAGGTCAGCTGGGCCAACGAATTCCACCGCAACGACATCGGCTGGCGCGCGATCGCGCGCGAGGGGTGAGGCGGGTGCGGCATCAGGGCATCCACGTGGCGTGGATGAGAACGCCGCAAAAAACAAAAAGGCCCGGCAATGCCGGGCCTTTCTTCATTCCAACGCCTTCCCGCTTACGCGGTGAACAGCGCCTTCATCTTCTTCAGCGCGTTCGCCTCGACCTGGCGGATGCGCTCGGCGGACACGCCGTACTCGTCGGCCAGCTCCTGCAGCGTCACCTTGCTGTCGGCATCCAGCCAGCGACGACGGATGATGTCGCGCGAACGCGCATCCAGTTCGGCCAGGCCTTCGCGCAGCAGCTGCATCTGGTTGTCTTCGTTGTCCTCGCGCTCGTAGGCCATCGACGGGTCTTCGTCATCGGCAACCAGGAACGCAGCCGGCGACGGCGGTGCGTGTTCGTTGTCCTCGTCGGTCGGCGCATCGAAACCGATATCGCGACCGGACAGGCGCGACTCCATTTCCATGACCTCGCGCTCGGACACGTTCAGGTCCTTGGCCACCGCGCTGACTTCCGCCGCGTTCATCCAGCCCAGGCGCGTCTTCGACTTGCGCAGGTTGAAGAACAGCTTGCGCTGCGCCTTGGTGGTGGCGACCTTCACGATGCGCCAGTTCTTCAGGATGAACTCGTGCATTTCGGCACGGATCCAGTGCACGGCGAAGGAGACCAGGCGCACGCCCATGTCCGGGTCGAAGCGCTTGACCGCCTTCATCAGGCCGATGTTGCCTTCCTGGATCAGGTCGCCCAGCGCGAGGCCGTAGCCGTTGTAGCCGCGGGCCACGTGCACCACGAAGCGCAGGTGCGAATGCACCAGCTCGCGGGCGGCGTCCAGATCGTTGCCGTCGCGGAAGCGACGGGCCAGGTCCTGTTCGTCATCGACCGACAACACCGGGATCTGGTGCACGGCACCGATGTAGGCGTCCAGCGAACCGAGCGCACTGGGAATCGGGAGATTGTTTGCCACAAGGGCAGTAGAGGTGTTCTGGCTCATAGGCACCCATCTTAGCAGTCCGGGATTTGGACTGCTAAAGGAGGAAAAAGTTCCAGCATCCTATTGATGCAACACTGGTCCCAAACAGAGCCCTACCGTAGCGCGATTTGATGACAGTGGCGAGCACGCTTTTCGGGATTCACAATCCCTTGCAATTCAAGCAATTACCTGCCGTAAAGCGGCCGATTCCAGTCAAGCGGAGCTGAACGGGCCGTTCTGGAGGCCCATTCAGGCCCGGGGACGTTGCCCGGTGTTCAGGCCCAGCGGCCCGCCGGCGCTCAGAGCGCCGAACGCGGCGGCAGCGACCAGTCGATCGGGGTCTGGCCGCGGCGCTGCAGGTACTCGTTGGCCATCGAGAAATGCCGGCAGCCGAGGAAGCCACGATGGGCCGACAGCGGCGACGGGTGCGGCGACTTCAGCACGCGATGGCGACGGGTATCGATGACCTTGCCCTTCTGCTGCGCATAGGCACCCCACAGCATGAACACCAGGCCTTCGCGTTCGCGGTTGAGCACGTCCACCACGTGATCGGTGAAGCCCTCCCAGCCACGTCCCTGGTGGGCGCCAGCCTTGCCCTCTTCCACCGTCAGCACGGCATTGAGCAGCAGCACCCCACGTTGCGCCCACGGAATCAGGCAGCCGTGGTCCGGGCGCGGGATGCCGAGATCGCTCTCGATCTCCTTGTAGATGTTCAGCAGCGACGGCGGCACCGGCACGCCCGCCGGCACCGAGAAACTCAGGCCATGCGCCTGGCCGCGGCCGTGGTACGGGTCCTGCCCGAGGATCACCACCTTCACCTGCTCGAACGGCGTGGCGTCGAACGCGGCGAAGATCTGCGGGCCGGGCGGGAACACCGCCGCACCACTGGCCTTGCGCTGGCGCAGGAAGCTGGACAGCTCGCGCATCTGCGGCTGCAGCAGGTAATCGCCGACATGCTGCTTCCAGCTCGGTTCCAGCTGGATCGTCGGGGTGTCAGCTACTTCATCCATCATCGAATCAGGGGTCCATCGTTCAATCGGGCCAGGCGCAGCTGGAACAGCACCTTGGTGACCAGCAGCCGCTCTTCGATCGGCTTGAGCACCAGGTCGTTGGCACCGGACTGCAGCAGCCCGGTCTGGTTGTGCGGGTTGCCGTCACCGGTCATCACCAGCACCGGCAGGCGGCGCTTGCCGTAACCGAAGTCCACGCGCACGCGCTGCACCACGTCGCGCCCACTCAGTTCGCCCTTCAGGGTGACATCGGTCAGCACCAGGTCGATGCGGTGGCGGCTGCGGCCCAGCGACTCGGCAGTGAGCAGGGTGAATGCCTCTTCGGCGCTGACCACGTGCAGGACGTTCAACTGCTGCCGCTCAAGCATGCGCTTGGTGGCCTCGGCCACCACGCGGCTGTCCTCGATGTAGAGGATGGTGGCGCCGGGGATGGTCTGCGGCTGCACGTAGCCACGGATGAAGGTCGCCAGTGCCTCATGGCCCAGCGCCTTGTCGAAATAGTCGGTGACGTACTCGGTGAAGCGACGCTGCTCCAGGTGCTGCTGGGCATCGCCGGACACAACGATCACCGGCACATAGGCCTGACCGGCGGCTTCGCGCACCATCCGCGCCAGCGCCAGACCGTCGCCATCGCGCAGGGTCAGCGAGGTCGTCACCAGGTCCACCGGGCCCTGCGCCAGCGCCTGCTGCGCATCCTCGATGCTGTCGCAGCCGATCACCTCCACGCCCGGCAGGTCACGCTGCAGGACATCGGCGATCAGCTTGCGCACCAGCTTCGAACCATCGACCACCATCACCCGCGTCGCGGGCCCTTCAAGGTGCTTCAGCGCTTGCGGTTGCATGCCGGTCTCAGGTGTCGGTCGGGCGGGTCTGGCGGAGGAAGTGGCCGGTTACCAGCCAGGCGCCCAGCCAGCCCAGCAGCAGCGTGCCGACCAGGACCAGGCCGCCGTGCAGCAGGTCCAGGCCATGCAGCACGAACGGGCTGCCGTAGCTGCGCGAGAGTTCGGCCAGCGGCACGCGCAGGGCGGCACCGGCGGCGCCGATCAGGGCCAGCGCTACCGCGCCGGCGCCCAGCCCGTACCACGCGCCCAGGTACAGGAACGGGCGGCGGATGAAGCCATCGCTCGCGCCGAGCAGCTGCAGCACGCCGATCTCTTCGCGACGGGCCTGGATGTCAAGGCGCACCGTGTTGCCGACCACCAGCGCGGCGCCCACGCCGAGCAGCACCGACAGCACCTGCACCAGACGTGCACCGAACGCCAGCCAGGCGTCCAGGCGCTGGCGCCACAGCGCATCGTGCTGCACCAGATCGGCCTCGGGCAGGCTTTCCAGCGCGCGTGCCAGACGTGCGTCGTCCTTGCCCTGGCCCGGGGTGATCACCAGCAGCGAGGGCAACGGATTGTCGTTGAGCGCATCGATCGCCTCACCGAGGCCGGCATCGCGCAGTTCCTGCAGGCCCTGCTCGGGTGTGCGCACATTCACTCCGGCCACATCATCGCGGTCGCGCAGCTGGCCGGCCAGGCGAAGCGCACCGGGACCATCGACGTTGCTCTTCAGGAACACGTTGATGTCGCGCGACTGCTGCACGCTGCCGGCGAACTGCTTGAGGTTGTCCAGCGCGATCGACAGCCCCAGCGGCAACGCCAGGGCCAGCGCCATGACCATCACGGTCAGCAGGGTCGCCCACGGCTTGCGGCAGGCGCGGCCCAGGCTGAACACCACGCTGTGCACGTGGTGCTGGAACCAGACGCCCACGCGCGACGGGGCGGCGGCTTCGCTGTTTTCGTTCTTCGCCATCGGTTACTCCGCCAGGTCCTGCGGCGAGATGTCATCCACCAGCCGGCCGTGGTCGAGGATCAATACGCGCTTGCGCATGCGGCGCAGCAGCGGCAGGTCGTGGCTGACCACCAGCACGCTGGTACCGCGCGAGGGCAGCTCGGCGAACAGGGCCATGATCTCCGCTGCCAGGGTCGGGTCGAGATTGCCGGTCGGCTCATCGGCCACCAGCAGCTTGGGCTCGCCGACGATGGCGCGGGCGATGCCGACGCGCTGCTGCTCGCCGGCCGACAACTGCGAGGGCAGTGCTTTCTCACGATGGCCCAGGCCCATGCGCTCGAGCACTGAACGCACGCGCTTGTTGATGTCGCCCCGGCGGGTACCACGCAGGATCAGCGGCAGCGCCACGTTCTCGGCAATCGAGCGATCCATCAGCAGGCGGTGGTCCTGGTAGACCGCCCCCACCGCGCGCCGGTGGCGCGGCACGTCGCCGCCGCGCACCTTCAGCAGGTTGCGCTCGTCGAACACCACCGCGCCGCGGCTGGGCCGCTCGTCGAGGTGGATCAACTTGAGCAGCGTACTTTTACCCGCACCGGAATGGCCGGTGACGAACAGCATCTCGCCCGGCGCGACCTCGAAGCTGACATCGGTCAGCGCCTCGTGGCCACCGGCGTACTGTTTGCTGACATTGTCGAAGCGCAGGACACTCATGCCCCGATTATGCAGGACCGGCGCGACGGCGTGGAGATGGTCACGGGATCGGTAGTGCCGGCCGCTGGCCGGCAGCTATGTGGGTTGCCGGCCAAGGTGGGTGCCGACCGTTGGCCGGCACACCTTTCAAGGCCACCCGACCAAGGTCGGGTGCTACCCGCTAGTTGCCCGACAGCATCCGGCGGATCTTGCGGCCGATGCGGGTCAGGAACGAATCGCCGGTATCGGCGGCGGTACGCACCGGCTTGGCCACCACCTGCACCGGGGTGACCGGGCTGGCGCCGTTGCCGGCGTTGGCCTGCACACCCTCTGCACCCTCGACCGGACGGCCGTGGCGACGACGACGGCGCTTGCGCGGCTTGTGTTCACCATCCACGGCAGCGTCCGGTGCACCTTCGGCGCGCGGCGGACGCGGTGGACGCGGGGCCTGGGCAGCGGCGCCTTCAGCACCGGCGACCGGGGCGGCAGCCCCCTGCTCGCCTTCCACGCGCGGCTTGCGCGGGCCGCGCGAACGGCGTTCGCCGCTGCGCTCGCCGTCACGGCCACCACGACCACCACCACTGCCGGAACGACCGCCACTGCGGCCGCCACCCCGACGCTCTTCTTCGGCGGCGCGGGCTTCGCGCGCTTCACGGAAGATCTGGCCGACGCTTTCGTTGTCCTCGCCTTCCTCGCCTGCAGCCGGCGCCGGGCGTTCCGGGCGCGGCAGCGGCGTCAGCAGTTCCTTGGTGACCGGCTCGGAGGGAATCTTCTGCTCGATGTAGGCCTCGATGTCCGGCAGGCCCATCGCGTAGCGTTCGCAGGCGAAGCTGATCGCATCACCCTCTTCGCCCAGGCGCGCGGTACGACCGATGCGGTGCACGTAGTCTTCGGCATCGAACGGCAGGTCGTAGTTGTAGACGTACTTGATGCCATCGATGTGCAGGCCACGGGCGGCCACGTCGGTGGCCACCAGGATTTCCAGCTGGCCCTTCTGGAAGCGGTTGAGCAGGCTCTCGCGCTTCTTCTGCGGCACATCGCCGGACAGAACGCCGACACGGTAGCCGGCCTTCTCCAGCGAGCGGGCGACGCGCTCGACGAAGACCTTGGTGTTGACGAACACCATGGTCCGCGCGCCTTCGCTGCGCGACAGCAGGCCCAGCAGCAGCGGGATCTTCTCGTCGTCGGCCGGGAAGTAGATGCGCTGGCGCACGCGGGCAGCGGTGATGGTCTCGGCTTCGACCACCAGCTTCTGCGGCTCGTTCATGTGCTCGTAGGCCAGCTCCAGCACGCGATGGCTGAGGGTGGCGCTGAACAGCAGGGTCTGGCGGATGGTGCGTTCCGGCATGCGGCGCAGCAGGAAGCGGATGTCCTTGATGAAGCCCAGATCGAACATGCGGTCGGCTTCGTCCAGCACGCAGATCTCGCAGGCATGCAGCGAAACCACCTTGTGCTGCTTGACGTAGTCGATCAGGCGGCCCGGGGTGGCGATGATCACGTCCACGCCCTGCTGCAGCAGCTCGCGCTGCTTGTCGTAATCCACGCCACCGTAGACCAGCGCGAAACGCAGGCCCAGGTCGGAACCGAACTTCACCGCATCCTTGTGGATCTGGATGGCCAGCTCACGGGTTGGGGCGAGGATCAGGGCGCGGGGATCTTCCGGCTTGCGGTCGGCCAGCGCCGGACGGGTCAGCAGGCGGTTCACGACAGCGACCAGGAAGGCCAGGGTCTTGCCGGTACCGGTCTGGGCCTGGCCGGCAACATCACCACCGGGCAGCGCGACCGGCAGGGTCAGCGCCTGGATCGGGGTGCAGCGGGTGAATCCGGCTCCTTCAAGGCCGGCCTGCAGGGCCGGGTGCAGCTCGAAGGAGGAGAAGGTCAAATCGGTCAGCGGTTTGTCGCTCATGAGTCCGTCTTGGTATGGCCGCCGGCCCGTGGGGCGGCTGGCACTTCATCGTCTGGGGGCACCGTCGCAACTGCGGCCCCTGCGGCGGGTTGGCAGGCAGGGACCACCTGGTCCGCACGCCGCGCAATGCCCCAGTTTACCGCACTCGGGCAGGCAAACCGGAATGCGGCGTCTCATGGCATGCAGAGACACCACCTTCACCCAGCCACACCGGACTTGAACGGCCCGCACGGGGGCGCTGGTGTCGCCCACTGCCAGCCCCATCTTCAGGAAGACAGTGAAATCCGACACATACCGGCCATCGAAGCGATCACGATACGCTGGGTTCCAGACGGCGCCTGTCCCTGCCCCGCGATAGGGGTACACTGCCGGCCGTGAGCGTCCAGGCATCCCGCCGAACGCACCGCGGCAGTGCGCCGCGAGGCAACGACGAGGGTCGCGCCACCGGGCAAGGCCCAGTTCACCCACCTCCGGCATGGCCGGGTGCAATCCAAGACGAGAAACCAAGATGAGCGACAAGGTTGTACATGTCGGCGACGCCGACTTTGATAGCGCAGTGCTGAATTCCAAGGAACCGGTGCTGGTCGATTTCTGGGCCGAGTGGTGTGGCCCCTGCAAGATGATCGCCCCGGCGCTGGACGAGCTGGCCGATGCCTACCAGGGCCGCGCCAAGATCGCCAAGGTCAACGTTGACCACAACCGTGCGCTGGCCGCGAAGTACCACGTGCGTTCGATTCCGTACCTGGTCGTGTTCAAGGATGGCGAGAAGGTCGGCGAGCAGATCGGTGCGGTGGGCAAGGCCCAGCTGGCCGGCCTGCTGGACAAGGCCCTGGCCTGATCCTGCCGGTCTCCGGCAGCCGCCGAGCGCGGCTGCCGGCGGGCGCACCACGCCCATGATGAATGCTGTTCCCGGCGACCCTTGCATGGCGCCGCAGGCCGATGATAGTGTCGGCATATCCGGCCGCGTTCGCGTGCCGCACCCTCTGGACGCAGTTTCTTCCAGACCCATTCCCAACGTTCGCCGCCCCAGCCGGGCGCTCGCACCGTCAAGCGAGGAATAACGCTCTTGTCCGATAACACTTCCGAAACCGGCAGCGCTGATGCGCCCGCCGAAAAGCGCGTGCGCAAGCCCCGCGTGAGCAAGGCCGCCGCCCCGGCAGCCGCAGAAACCAGCGCCGCTCCGGCGCAGCCGACCCTGCCGCTGGCCGCCGCGCCCGAAGCAGCGGCGCCGGCCGCAGCACCTGCGCCGAGCGCGCCCGCCGCCGAGGCCCCTGCCAGCAGTGGCGGTGGCGAGGGTGGCGAGGGCCGCGAATCCGGCCAGCCGCGGCAGCAGAATCACCAGGGGGGTGGCCAGAACCAGGGCCAGAACCCGTACAACCAGAACGGCCAGCAGGGCCAGGGGCAAGGTCAGGGCAACCGACGCGACCGCTTCCGCAACCGCCGCGACCGTGACCGCAACAACCGCTTCCGCGACGATGGCATGTCCAATGACGGCGGCGAACAGCAGCCGTTCGTGCCGCGCCCGCACGCCAACGTGCCCGAGGGCTTCCCGGTCTACTCGCTGAGCGACCTCAAGCGCATGCCGGCACAGAAGCTGCTGGAAATCGCCGAGCAGCTGCAGATCTCCGAAGGCGTGGCCCGTGCCCGCAAGCAGGACGTGATCTTCGCCCTGCTGAAAGTGCTGACCCGCCACGGTGACGGCGTCGCCGCCGACGGTGTGCTGGAAATCCTGCCGGATGGCTTCGGTTTCCTGCGCGCGGCCGAAGCCAGCTACCTGGCCGGACCGGACGACACCTACATCTCGCCCAGCCAGATCCGCCGCTTCAACCTGCGCACCGGCGACCACATCTCCGGTCGCATCCGCTTCCCGAAGGACGGCGAGCGCTACTTCGCGCTGAACATCGTCGACACCATCAACGGCGAGCCGATCGAAGCGTCGAAGAACAAGGTGCTGTTCGAGAACCTGACCGCACTGTTCCCGCGCCGCCGCTTCACCCTGGAGCGTGGCAACGGTTCGTCGGAAGACATCACCGGCCGCATCCTCGACCTGATGGCGCCGCAGGGCAAGGGCCAGCGCTCGCTCATCGTGTCGCAGCCGAAAGCCGGCAAGACGATGATGATGCAGCAGGTCGCCACCGCCATCACCACCAACCATCCGGACGTGCACCTGATCGTGCTGCTGATCGACGAGCGCCCGGAAGAAGTGACCGAAATGCAGCGCACCGTGCGCGGCGAAGTCATCAGCTCGACCTTCGACGAGCCGGCCGCGCGCCACGTGCAGGTGGCGGAAATGGTCATCGAGCGCGCCAAGCGCCTGGTCGAGCACAAGAAGGATGTGGTGATCCTGCTCGACTCGATCACCCGCCTGGCCCGGGCCTACAACAACGTGGTGCCGAGCTCGGGCAAGGTGCTGACCGGTGGTGTGGACGCCAACGCCCTGCACCGCCCGAAGCGCTTCTTCGGTGCCGCGCGCAACGTGGAAGAAGGCGGCAGCCTGACCATCATCGCCACCGCGCTGGTCGACACCGGCTCGAAGATGGACGAGGTGATCTACGAAGAGTTCAAGGGCACCGGCAACAGCGAAGTGCACCTGAGCCGTCGCATCGCTGAAAAGCGCGTGTTCCCGGCCATCGACATCAACCGTTCCGGTACCCGCCGCGAAGACCTGCTGATCGAACCGGAGCTGCTGCAGAAGATCTGGATCCTGCGCAAGCTGCTGCATCCGATGGATGAAATGGCCGCGATGGAATTCCTGCTGGACAAGATGAAGAACACCAAGTCCAACGACGAGTTCTTCGGTTCGATGAAGCGCTGATCCACGGCATTGCATTGAAAAGAACCTGCCGCCCGCTGCGGCAGGTTTTTTTTTGGCTGCAGGGCGACCTGTTTCACTTTGCCGCCGCTGACTTTTGGCGATAATTCGCCCGACACCCTGCCCGGCCCCAAGGGCGTGGCCACCGATTCCCGCTGTCGCCCCTTCCGGAGAACCGGTCGGGTCCAGCCTCCTGCCGGATCCGTCGACGCATGCGAACGCTGTCCCCCCGCCTCAACCTGGGCAAGCTGATCCTCGCCCTGGCCCTGCTCAGCGCCATCATCGCCCTGGCCAATACCCTGCTCGCCAGTTACCGCGTGCAGCGCGACCAGCTGGTCGGCAACACGCTGGAGGCCAACCGCGTCTATGCCACCAAGCTGGCCGAGACCACCCAGAATTTCCTGCTGGCCGCGCAGCAGGAGCTGGCCTATGCCGCCACCCGGCTCGGCCAGAATGATCTCGATCCGGCACAGGCCCAGGATGAAGCCAGCCGGCTGCAGCTGCAGACCAACAGCTTCAACTCCTCGCTGGTGGTCGACGCCGACGGCCTGGTGATCGCCACCTCGCCGCAGACCCTGCAGCTGCAGGGCGAGATCCTGCACAGCGCCGGCAACAACGCCGCACTGGCCGCGCGCCAGCCGATGATCAGCGATCCCTACCAGTCGACCACCGGCAAGCTGCTGGTCTCGCTGTCGCACCCGATCTTCGACCGCAGCGGCCACTACCGCGGTTACGTCAGCGGCACCCTGTACCTGCGCCAGCGCAGTGCGCTGCACACGCTGCTGGGCAAGCACTATTACCGCGACGGCTCGTACCTGTACGTGGTGGACCGCAATGGCCGCCTGTTGTACCACGCCGATGGCAAGCGGGTCGGCGACTACGTGGTCGGCAACCCGGCGGTGAAGGCAGTCGTGCGCGGTGAACGCGGTGCGCAGCAGGTCCGCAACAACCTGGGCGTGTCGATGCTGGCCGGCTATGCACCGGTACCGGCCACCGGCTGGGGCATCATCGCCCAGCGGCCGACCGAGGCCACGCTGCAGCCATTGTCACGGTTGATGACCGCGGTGATCTGGAATGCGATCCCGCTCGGCCTGCTGTCACTGCTGGTCACCTGGTGGTTCGCCCGTCGCATCTCGATGCCGCTGTGGCAGCTGGCGCGAAACGTGCAGGGTGGCGAGGACACCGGCAACGCGATCAGCCACGTCAGCGGCATCCGCGCGTGGTACTTCGAGGTGGCCCAGCTCAAGCAGGCGGTGCTGCACAGCTTCAACGCGCTGCAGGACCGCATCGGCACGCTCAGCCGCGCCAACCGTACCGATCCGCTGACCGGCCTGCTCAATCGCCGCGGCCTGCAGCAGGCGCTGGATGCATTGCAGGTGCAGGGCATTCCGTTCGCGATCCTGGCGCTGGACATCGATCGCTTCAAATCGATCAACGACAGCCACGGCCATGACGTCGGTGACGCCGCCATCGTCCATATCTCCGACCAGATGCGCCGCTACTCGCGCGACAGCGACATCCTCTGCCGCGCCGGCGGCGAGGAATTCCTGCTGCTGTTGCCGGGCATCAGCACCGACTCGGCGCGCCAGGCCGGCGAGCGCCTGCGCCAGCACATCGCCGATCATCCGTTCGCACCGGTCGGCACCATCACCGTGTCACTGGGCGTGGCCCACTTCCCCAGCTTCCATGTCGATGCCGAGCAGGCGCTGCGGCTGGCCGACAAGGCCCTGTACATGGCCAAGGAACAGGGCCGCAACCGCGTTGTGGTCTACCCGTACGCGGACTGAGACGCGGCCGGCTGACCGACCGCTTCACCGCGCCGGGCTCAGCGCTGCGCCAACGGTGTCAGCAGGCGCAGGCCGCGCTGGGTGCCATCGACCATGTACACGCCCCCGGCAGGCAGCAGATCACTGCCCGCCTGTCCGGCGGCATCCGGCTTGCGCCACGGTGCGGCCTGGCGCGGGCCGGGGATGAAGGCACGCCAGCGGCCATAGCGTTCCGGCTGGGCATTGCCGTTGCTGCCGGTGTCGCTGTTCAGGGCGAAGTTCACCGGCACGCGCACGGTCCAGAAGTCGCGCGTGCTGTTCTCGCCGGTGGTCGGCGGGACGAAGGTCCACTTGCGGGCGCCGCTGATGCTGGCCTTGGCGAGCAGGTCGCGCATCTTGGCCAGGGTCCGCTCCGGCGCGACCACGGTCATGTTCACCTGTTCGGCAATGACGTCGGCCACGGTCCCGTCGCGGGCCACCTTGACCAGCAACAGCACATCACCCTGCCCACCACTGCGGAAGACATCCTCGGGGTAGCGCGGTGGCGGCATGCTCTTCCGGGTCACCGAATCGGTAGCCTTCGGGTCATACTCACTGAAGTCGACACCGGTCATGCTGACCTGGTAGCTGCCGTCGTCCTGCTGCTTGCCACGCAGGCGCACCCGCAGTGGTGCGTGGACCGCCACCGGCTTGCCATCGCGCAGCGTCGGCTCGAACTGCCAGCCACGGATGGTGCCCTCCACGAATGAGGCGATACCCGGTGCGAGCATCGCCTGCTGGTCCAGGACCAGCGCGCTGACCGAGCCGTCGGCCGCCACCTCGATACTGCCCGACAGCGCCATGCTCATCTCGGCGGTGGCACGCACGGCGCGCGCGTTCTGGGCGACGGCCTCGGCTGGCAGCAGGGGGGCCCCGGCGGAGAACGCCAGGGCCAGCGCAAGGAACAGGTGGGAACGCATCATTGCCGGATCCGTGGTGATGAAGTGAGCACCGAGCGTACCGCAGTCCAGACCGGATCGGCACGCGCTTCACGCCACGCCGTTCAGGCCAGGCGATGGGCCGCTGCGTAGGGCGGCGTATCCGGATAATCACCCGCGACGAAGCGCGCCTGCAGGTCCTGCCACCACGTCGGATCGAACAGGTGCCGGTAGTGCTCCCTCACCGCCGCCAGTTCGCTGGCGGGCAGGCCCATGAACGGCCCGAAGCGCTCGGGAAACACGTCGCGTGGACCGACATGGAACCAGGGCTCGTCGGCCATGGCGTCCTCCGGCGTACGTGGCTGCGGCCAGGTGCGGAACACGCAGTCGCTGACCAGGCACAACTCGTCATAGTCGTAGAACACGGCCCGGCCATGCCGGGATACGCCGAAGTTCTTCGGCAGCATGTCGCCGGGGAAGATGTTGTTGCGCGCCATGTCGGTGATCGCCTGCGCATAGTCCAGTACCGCCGCGCGCACGGCCTCACCGCCCTGCTCGCGCAGGTACAGGTTCAATGGCCGGAAGCGGCGCTGTACGTAGCACAGTGCCACTTCCACCTCGTCGCCATCCACGCGCACGCTCTGCGCGCATTGCTGCAGCAGCTCTTCCAGCAAGGCCGGTGCGAAACGGTCTCGCGGGAAGCGCAGGTGGCGATACGGCTGCGCATCGAGCAGGCGGCCGACGCGGTCGAGGTTGAACACCAGCGCGTACTTCTCTTCCACCTGCTGCCGCGACATCGCCTTGGGCCAGGCGAAGCGGTCGCGGATCAGCTTGAACACCAACGGATAGCTGGGCAGGGTGAACACCGCCATGACCATGCCCGGCGTGCCTTCGGCGGGCACCAGCCGCTCCTGCGGATGCTCGTTGAAGTGGCGGAAAAAGGTGCGGTAGCGCTCGGTCTTGCCCTGCTTGGCGCGTCCCAGCACCGTGTAGATCTCATCGATGGGCTTGCCCGGCAGCAGGCTGCGCAGGAACACCACCGCATCGCCGACCGTGGCGAGGTCAGCCTGGAAGTAACTGCGCGATACACCGAACAGGTGGGCGACGTCGCGACGACGGGTCAGCACCGCGTCGGCACGCAGGCCACGCTCATCGTTGACCAGTGCGATCACGCACGGTGAGAAGCGGTGCTCGCCGAACACGCGGCCAACCAGGTAGGCACGGCGCTCGCGATAGAACACGGTGTCGAGCAGCTCGATGCTGCGCACCGGCGTATCGCCCCAGTGCGCCAGATCGTCCTGCAGGCGCACGGCAATGGCCGCCGCGCAGCGCAGCTGGTGCGCATACGGAATGTCGAAGCGGTAATCGGCCAGCACGCGCTGCAGGGCCTCCACCGGCCGCGTCGGCGAGACGGCATAGGTATGCCGGGCGACCGGATGGGTGATCGCGTCGGACGGCTCGACATCGAAGGCGATGAACTCCAGCGCCGGATCCACGCCACGGATGGAAAACAAGCGCCGCGACAACGTGTTGTAGAAGGTCTTGTACAGTTCGGCGTCGATCAGCCCCCGCAGCAGTGCGCTGTACTGCGCATGCACCTGCAGCCACAGCGCGCGCTCGCCGATCGCTTCGCCGGCGAGGCGGCGCAGTGCATCCATCTGCTCGGCGATGCACAGGTCATACAACGCGATGCGCTCGACTGCATCCTGGCGCGCGCCCGCCCAGTCACGCTGCTCGAAGCGCTGCCGTGCACGGGCGGTGATCGCCGCGAAGCGGGCATGGTACTGCTCGAAACCATCGCGGATGGCGCCGGCGATGCGCGGCGCCAGCTCGGCAGCGGTGTCAGGCTCGGACATGCAGGGCTCACCCGGAAGGACCGGCTTCACCATACGCTGGCGTGTGCAATGGCGTCGAGTGCGAAGGTAGTGCCGGCCGCTGGCCGGCAGCACCTGGACCGTCGATGGATCGATGCAGACGCCGGCCAGCGGCCGGCACTACCGGCTCAGATCGCCAGTTCGGCCTCTACGTCCTGCACCTTGCGTCGGGCCAGTGCAAGGTTGGACTTGGTCCGGTCCAGCACGATGTAGAAGAACAGGCCCTTCTTCTTCGCGACCGGTCGCATGATGTGGTACGCCTTGCCCAGCGAGATCAGGATATCCTCGATGCTGTCATTGAGGTTCAACGAGGCAGCGGTCTTCATCTTGGCCCGGATCACTTCGGTGTTGCCGGCGGCGGCCACTTCCATGTCCATGCCGGCACCGGCTTCGCCCAGCAGCATGCCGCTTTCGTAGTCGACCAGCGCCACTGCCTGCGCGCCGTCGATGCCCATCAGTGCGTTCAACGATTCATTCAATCCAGCCACGTCGCACCCCTTGTCGATGTTGGTTCGAGCCCCTCGTTCCCCTGCGGCCGGGCTCACGATCCGCCGAGTTCGGCCAGGATCGCCTGGCCACATTCCCTGCTCTGCCACAGCACCTGCCCGATCACGCTGCGCTGGTCGCAGGCCGCCATCAGCAGCAGCGGCGCACGCCCTTCGGCCTGGATCGCCAGCATCAGCACCTTCCCGCCCATCGCTTCGAGCATCAGCGTCTGCAGATCGCCCAGCACCAGTTCGCGCCCCACCGCTGCGGCCAACGCCAGCATCGCGCTGGTCATCGCCGCCAGCCGTTCACCGCGCCCGTCGGCTCCGGCGCTGACCAGGGCGAAGCCATCAACGCTGGCCAGGACCACGGTACGTACGCCTTCGACCCGCTGCTGCAGGTCCTGCAGCAGGGGTTGCAGGCGCTCACGCTGGCCGGCGTCGGGCAATACCGCCATCTGCCCGTCAGCCATGCGCAGCCACCAGTGCGTGCGCTTCCATTTCGCTCATCAGTACGTCCATCAGCAGCAGTCCCTGTTCCCGGTCACGGGCATCGATGGCCAGCAGCGGCAGTGGCTGGTCGTCCAGGCAGGCTCGGCTGGCCCAGTCATCCAGTGCCGCCTGCGGCGCCTGGTCGAGGTGGGTGACCGCCACCACCAGTGCCAAGGACGATGCAAACGGCTGCAGCACCTGCAGGTAGTCCTGCAGCTCGCTGGCCAGGCCCGCGCGACGTGCGTCCAGCAGCAGCACCCCGCCCCGTGCACCCTGCAGCAGGATCGGCCACAGGAAATCGAAACGCTGCTGGCCGGGCGTTCCGTAGAGACGCAGGCGTTCTCCGTTGGGCAGGTCGATGTCTGCATAGTCCAGCGCGACGGTGGTGGAGGCCTTGTCGGCACCGAGGCGATCACTGTTGGCCACATCGGTGTCGACTACGGCGCCGGCCGCGATGCTGCGCACCAGCGTCGACTTTCCGCTGCCCATGCCGCCCAGCACCACCACCTTGTGCTCACGCATTGCGCTCACTCCCACGCAGGTGCCGCCACAGGCGGGCAAGCAATCCGTTGTCGGTTCGGATGCCACCGGTCGCCACCATCGGCGCCGCCGTGGCGGCCTGCAGCTGCGCGTAGCCACACAGGTAGGCCGCGTGGATGAAATCGCGAACGGCCGCCGCCGGCAGTTCGAGCAGCATCGCGCATTCCTCAACCGTGCAGGCGCGCTTGAGCAGCAGCGAGCACAGGCGGAATCCATCGTGGTCGTGTCCCAGCACGCGGAAATCCGGCCAGCGCAGCAGCTTCACCGAAGCGCCGCGCAGGCGTTCGTCCAGTGCCTGCCAGTGGCGGCTGCGTTGCGCCCATTGCCACAGCAGCGGCCGCAGCGGCTGGCGTGGTCGCTCACCAGCCAGTGCCTGCAGGCGCGCCGGCGTCAGCGCATCCAGCTGCAGGCGTTCGAACGCATCGGCCAGGCGCTCCACCAGCACGCTCGCAGGTTCCTGCAACAGCACGGCCTGGTCGTGCTCCAGATCCATCAACAGCAAAGGTTCGCCCGCATCACTCAACAGTGCCTGGCCATGGCGCAGCGGCAACCGCTCGCGCAGCAGGCGGGTGATGGCGTGTGCGCCATCGGCCAGACGTATCAGCGCGGGTGCGGGCATGGCCAGGGGCTCCGGTGCCAACTGCATGCGACGCAGCGCGCGGCCGATGGCACCGTCGTCGAGCACATCCTGGTGTCCGTCGCCGTCGCGCAGTTGGCCGCCGTTGTCCTCGATCCAGCATTGCAGGCGCGGTCGCTGCTGGCGCATGCGCTGGGCCGCGTTGCGCAGTGCCGGGGTATCGCGGATGACCAGCAGGTCGCAATCGTCCAGGTCCTGGCTGCGGCGGACCTGGCCGTCCGGCAGTGCCGACGCCAGGCGCAGCCGTTGCAGCAGGGCCTGCTCGCCCTGGATGTCGGTCCCCACTACCAGCACGCGTGCCATCCGTGTTCCCCGGGCGACCACCTCCCCGGTGGTCTCGCGTCGCCAAGGCTAGGGTATCGCCGACGAAGACCGTCGTGATCGACTGCTCAGATTGAGCGGGGCTACATCGGCGTGCTGATCGGTTCTGCGACGGCCATCGCGGGCAAGTTTCATGCCCCGTTGACGGCAGTCCGACAGCTGACGGATGTCACGGTTTCATCGCTCGGGGTCGGATCGCTTTTGCGCGCAGAAGGGATCTGACCCCGAGCGGCCCCGGAAAAAGAAAACCCGCGCCGAAGCGCGGGTTTCCATGTTGCGGCAGGCGAACGGCGCTGGATCAGCCGCGCAGCTGCTCCAGCGCGGCGTTGAAGGTCGCGCTCGGGCGCATCGCCTTGCTGGCCTTGGCCACGTCCGGGCGGTAGTAGCCCCCGATGTCCACGGCCTTGCCCTGCACCGCGATCAGCTCGTCGACGATCTTCTGCTCGTTGTCGGTCAGCGCCTTGGCCAGCGGGGCGAAGCGCGCCTTCAGTGCGGCGTCCTCGTCCTGCGCGGCCAGGGCCTGCGCCCAGTACAGCGCGATGTAGAAGTGGCTGCCGCGGTTGTCGATGCCACCCAGCTTGCGCGACGGCGACTTGTCGTTGTCCAGGAACTGGCCGTTGGCTTCGTCCAGCGCCTTGGCCAGCACACGGGCGGCGGCGTTGTCATAGCGGTTGCCCAGGTGTTCCAGCGACGCGGCCAGGGCCAGGAACTCACCCAGCGAATCCCAGCGCAGGTAGTCCTCTTCGACGAACTGCTGCACGTGCTTCGGGGCCGAACCACCGGCGCCGGTCTCGAACAGGCCACCACCGGCCATCAGCGGCACGATCGACAGCATCTTGGCGCTGGTGCCCAGCTCCATGATCGGGAACAGGTCGGTCAGGTAGTCGCGCAGCACGTTGCCGGTCACCGAGATGGTGTCCTCGCCCTTGCGGATGCGGTCCAGCGAGAACGCGGTCGCTTCCACCGGCGGCAGGATGCGGATGTCCAGGCCGGTGGTGTCGTGGTCCTTCAGGTACTGCTCGACCTTGGCGATGACCTGCGCGTCGTGGGCGCGGGCGGCATCCAGCCAGAACACGGCCGGGGTGCTGCTCAGGCGGGCGCGCTCGACGGCGAGCTTGACCCAGTCCTGGATCGGCGCGTCCTTGGTCTGGCACATGCGCCAGATGTCACCGGCTTCCACGGCGTGCTCGAACACCACGGTGCCGGCATCGTCGGTGACCTTGACCACGCCATCGGCAGCGATCTGGAAGGTCTTGTCGTGCGAGCCGTACTCTTCGGCCTTCTGTGCCATCAGGCCGACGTTGGGCACCGAGCCCATGGTGGCCGGGTCGAAGGCGCCGTGCGCCTTGCAGTCGTCGATGACGGCCTGGTACACGCCGGCGTAGCAGCGGTCCGGAATGACCGCCTTGGTGTCCTGCAGCTTGCCTTCGGCGTTCCACATCTTGCCGGAGTCGCGGATCATCGCCGGCATCGAGGCGTCGACGATGACGTCGCTCGGCACGTGCAGGTTGGTGATGCCCTTGTCCGAATTGACCATGGCCACGCCCGGGCGCTGTGCGTACTCGGCAGCCAGGTCGGCTTCGATCGCAGCACGGGTGGCTTCCGGCAGCGACGGCAGGCGCGCAGCCAGGTCACCGATGCCGTTGTTGGCGTCGAAACCGGCCTGCTTGAGCACTTCGGCGTGCTTGGCCAGCACGTCCTTGTAGAACCCATTGACCGCCACGCCGAACATGATCGGGTCGGAGACCTTCATCATGGTCGCCTTCAGGTGCAGCGAGAACAGCACGCCCTGGGCCTTGGCATCGGCGATCTGCTCACCGATGAACGCGGCCAGCGCCTTGCGGCTCATCACGGCGGCGTCGACGATCTCGCCGGCCTTGACCGCAGTCTTTTCCTTCAGCACGACGGCGCTGCCGTCCTTGCCGTGGAAGGTGATCTTCAGCGAACCCGCGTTGGCGACGGTGGCCGACTTTTCGCTGCCATAGAAGTCACCGGCGGCCATGTGCGCGACGTGCGACTTCGAATCGGCCGACCAGGCACCCATGCGGTGCGGGTGCTTGCGCGCGTAGTTCTTCACCGACAGCGGTGCGCGGCGGTCGGAGTTGCCTTCGCGCAGCACCGGGTTCACCGCACTGCCCTTGACCTTGTCGTAGCGCGCCTTGTAGTCGCGCTGCTGATCGTCGGCCGGGGTTTCCGGGTAATCCGGCAGCGGATAGCCCTGGTCCTGCAGTTCCTTGATGGCCGCCTTCAGCTGCGGCACCGAGGCGGAGATGTTCGGCAGCTTGATGATGTTGGCGTCCGGGGTGGTCGCCAGCTGGCCGAGCTCGGCCAGGTCGTCGCTGACCTTCTGCGCGTCGGACAGCAGTTCCGGGAACTGCGACAGGATGCGGCCGGACAGCGAGATGTCACGGGTTTCCACCACGATGCCGGCAGTGGCGGTGTAGGCGTCAACGATCGGCAGCAGCGACTGGGTGGCCAGGAACGGTGCTTCGTCGGTCAGCGTGTAGAGGATCTTGGACATGGGGGACTTGGACTCTGTAGCAATGCTCAGGGGAAGGCCGGCGCCAGCGCCGGGCCACGTGCAACCGTGTCGCGCGCGGGGTTGGCCCCCGCGCTTTCCCCCGTCGCCGTCAGGGTGGGCGCGCGGCGGGGAAACCCCTGCATTGTCGCGTTTTCGGCCGCGCGGGGCAAAGCTGTGCCATACGCGGCGGTACTGCATGCCGGCAACGCTGTGATCCATCGACGCCTGGATGAAGCCGACCATCATCCAACAAAAAAGGACGCAGCCTCGCGGCTGCGTCCATCGTGAGCCCTGCCGGGAGAGAGTCGGCTGGACTTACTTGACCTCGAACTCCTGCGGCGTTCCGGCCGCCTTGCCATCGACGGTGACTTCGGCGCGGTACTTGCCGGCCGGCCAGCCCTTTGCATTCTTGAAGGTGACGTTGGTGGTTTCCGCACCGCTGGTGTTCAGCGTGGCATTTTGTTCGCCGGCCACCTGGCCGTCCTGGTAGGTCAGCTTCGCGCCAACGGTGACGTTGTTGGCAGCACCGTCGGTCTTGACCGAGACGATGATGTCGTCCTTCGGCGCGAACAGAGCCGTCGTCGCAACCGACTTGTCGGCGGCTGCGGTCTTGCCGACAGTGACCGACGAGACGCTGACAGCAGCGGCTTCGGCCATCGGCGGCGGCGCGCCGGTCATCGGGGCCGGTGCTGCCGGTTCGGCCGGAGCAGTCGCTGCCGGAGCGGCATTGGTGTCGGTCGACTCTTCTTTCTTCTTGCAACCGACCAGGGCGACGCTGCCCAGCAGGGCGGCGATCAGGGCGGTCTGGAGCGGGGTGGTCTTGATCATTCGGGGTTCCTCCCAGGGATTGTCGGATGGCGTTCGATCGCCGGCTTACTTCGGCGGCAGTTTCAGGGTCTGGCCCGGGAAGATCTTGTCCGGGTCATCAAGCACATCGCGGTTGGCTTCGAAGATCTTCTTCCAGGCATTGGCGTCGCCCAGATGCTGCTTGGCGATCTTCGACAGCGAGTCCCCCTTCTGCACGGTGTAGGTGCCGCCGCTGACAACGTCGGCGGTGCTGTCCACCGAGGCGCTGACGCCGGAAAAGTCCGCCTTCGGTGCCTGTTCGGCGGTACTGTCGACGCTGCTGCTGACGCCGGAGAAATCGGCTTTCTTCTCGGTACTCATCCACAACTCCCGTCTGCATGACTACGTGATTGGCACGGTGCCATGGAGGTTGTTAAATGGGGATGGTGCAGATGTGAAGCCGCCCCCGGGGGCGACTGAACAATCGGGGGAATGGACGCCCGGTAGTGCCGGCCGCTGGCCGGCGCGCGCCGGGCATGGCCCGGCACAACGGGTAACCGCCTGCGGCGGTTACTGCCGCAGCTCGCGGTAGGTCGCGGCCGGGGCGGCGATGCCCCGGCTGGCACGCCAGGGATTGATGTCCAGGCCACCGCGGCGGGTGTAGCGGGCCTCGACCTCCAGCCAGTGCGGCCGGCAGCGCGCGGACACCTCGCTGAAGATCCGCTCAACGCACTGCTCGTGGAACTCGGCATGCTCGCGGTAGCTGACCAGATAGCGCAGCAGGCCGGCGCGATCGATCTTCGGCCCGCGATAACGCAGGCTGACCGTGGCCCAGTCCGGCTGGCCGGTGACCGGGCAGTTGGACTTCAGCAGCGCCGAGACCAGGGTCTCCTCCACCACCTCGCCCGCATCGGCGGCGAGGAAGTCCGCCTGTGGCGGGCCGTAGCAGTCGATCTCCACGTCCAGCCCGTCGATGGATTCGCCGAGCGGCGTCTCGCGCAGCTCCGGCAGGCCGAACTCGACCTGGACCGGCGCACCGGCGCAGGCCGACAGATCCGCCACGATGCGCGCGCGCAGCGCCTCGGCGCTGTCGATGCGGGTGCTGTTGAGGGAGTTGAGGTACAGCTTGAACGACTTCGATTCGATCAAACGCGGCGAAGTGCATGGCACCTGGACGGTGGCGACGGCGACCTGCGGCTTGCCACGCGGGTCGAGCCAGCTCAGCTCGAAGGCGTGCCAGCGGTCGTGGCCGACGAATGGCAGCGCGGCGTCATCGAGGCCGATCTCGGCGCGGGCACCGCTGCGGGGGATCGGGAACAGCAGGCCGGGATCGTACTGCGACGGGTAACTGACCTCGCGACCGAGGCTGGAATCCTGTGGGGTGTTCATGGAGGTCATTGTATCGCGCGGAGACCGGGCCTTCGGCCGGGCCGGCCAACGGCGGAGCCCCTCCGTGGTGGGGTGTTGGGTCGTCGAAAGCCTGGATTCCCGGAAGTGGGCCGGGCGGATGGGGCTGGCGGGGACGCCGTGAATCCGTCCCTGGAGGCTTAGCCGCGCCATCCATGGCGCGGATACCCCGCCAGCCCCACCCGCCCGGCCCCCCCGACAGATTTCTGCCGCCGATCCACCACGGGAAAGATCAGAAAATCAAAATCCGATCCTTCGGACATTTTCGATGTCTGCCATCCACGCATGGCGTGGATTTACCGGCAAGCCACGGGATCGGGTCTGGAGGAAAGCCCCCCGAGTCAGGGGGCGGCCGCGAAGCGGCAGGGGTCTGGAAGCTGGTAAGGGGGGCCCACCGTTCGCGCAGCGAACTGTGGGAGCGACAGCGCGCATGCGATGTCGCGTACCCAGGGCTGCAAGCCCTGCCGGTAACCCTTACCCCGCCGGAGTACCGGCACCGTGCAGGTAATCCAGGCTCACCTGCAGCAGCGCACGCAAGCCCACATCCAGCGCCTTCTCATCCAGCAGGAACTTCGGCGAATGGTTGGCCGGCGCCGTCGCCGGGTCGATGCCCACGCTGGTGGACCCGACGAAGAAGAACATGCCCGGCACTTCCTTCGCGTACAGCGAGAAATCCTCCGCGCCCATCTGCAGCGGCGGCTCGTACACATTGTCCTTGCCCACCACCGCCTGCAGGCTCGGCAGCATCTTCGCGGTCAGCGCCGGGTCGTTCACCGTGGCCGGATTGCCCTCCGATTCGTAGATGTCGGTCACCGCCTTCGCACCGTGCGCGGCGGCCGTGTGCTCGGCCACGTTGCGCAGGTCGGCGAAGATCTGCTGGCGCATGCCTTCGTCGAAGGTGCGGATGGTACCGACCATCTCCACTTCATCGGGAATGATGTTGTAGCGGATGCCGCCGTTGATCGCGCCGAAGGTCAGCACGGCCGGCTGCTTGGACAGGTTGGCGCGGCGGCTGACGATGGTCTGCGCGGTCCCCACCAGGTCGGCGGTGGCGACGATCGGATCAACACCGTTCCACGGTGCCGAGCCATGCGTCTGGCGACCGATCACCTTGATCCCGAAGCGATCCGAGGCGGCCATCAATGGGCCGCCGCGCACAGCGATCTGGCCGGCCTGCACGCTGGAGAACACATGCAGGCCGAACACTGCCTCCGGCTTGAAGTCGGCAAACAGCCCTTCCTTCAGCATCAGTGCGGCACCGCCCTCTTCCGGCGGCGGCGCGCCTTCCTCGGCCGGCTGGAAGATCAGCATCACCTGGCCCGGCAGGTCCTTCTTCATTGACACCAGCGCTTCGGCCACGCCGAGCAGGGTGGCGGTATGCGCGTCGTGCCCACAGGCATGCATCACGCCCACGGTCTGCCCGCGGTACTGGTCGGTGGCCCTGGAGGCGAACGGCAGGCCGGTCTGCTCGGTCACCGGCAACGCGTCCATGTCCGCACGCAGTGCGATCTTCGGGCCCGGCCTGCCGCCCTCGATGATCGCCACCACGCCGTGGTGGGCGATGCCGGTCTTCGGCTTCAGGCCCATCGCACGCAGGCGCTTGGCGACCTCGGCCGAGGTGCGCGCCTCGCGGTTGGACAGCTCCGGGTGCTGGTGGAAGTCACGACGCCATTCGACCACCCGGGCCTGCAGCCGCTGCGCGGCGGCGGTCACTTCCGGGCGTTGCCCGTCCTGGGCATGGGCAAGCGCCGGCATGGCCAGCAGCAGGGCGGACAGCAGCAGCGAACGGCGCATCGCAATCTCCACAGCAAGAGGGTTCCAGCTGAATGTAGGGCAACACCGGCGCCACGGGAACCTCCGGCGCCGCATCCGGTCTTAGCGCCCGTCCCATCCGTCATGCAGGAAACGTGATGTGGCACAGGTATGCTTTGCGCATTGTCCCGGCGTCCCGTCCGGTCCAGCCCTCTCGGAGTCCTCGTAATGTCACGTGTTTGGAAGATCGTGCTGCTGGTCGTGGCGGTGCTGGTGCTGGCCGTGGTCGGCCTGCGCGTCATCGGCGGGGGCAAGGACATGGCGGGAAAACCTGCTGCGGGCGGGCGCCAGGGCGGCGAAGATCCGAATGCCGGTCCAGTGCCGGTGACCGTGGTGGAGGCCACGCGCCAGGACGTGCCGGTGTATGCCAGCGCGCTGGGTACGGTGACCGCGATGAACACCGTCACCGTCAGCCCGCAGGTCGGCGGCCAGCTGATGAGCCTGAATTTCCGTGAAGGCCAGGAAGTGAAGCAGGGTGATGTGCTGGCGGTGATCGATCCGCGCACCGCCCAGGCCAGCTACGACCAGGCCGCGGCAGCCAAGCGCCAGAACGAGGCCCTGCTCGCCACCGCGCGCTCCAACTACCAGCGCTCGAACGCGCCGGAGTATCGCCAGTACGTCGCCAAGACCGATCTGGATACACAGCGAAACCAAGTGGCACAGTACGAAAGCGCCGTGGCCGCCAACGAGGCCAGCATGCGCTCGGCGCAGGTGCAGCTGCAGTACACCCGGGTCACCGCACCGATCTCCGGCATCGCCGGCATCCGTGCGGTCGATGCGGGCAACGTGGTCAGCGCCGGCACCGCGCTGGTCACGCTCACCCAGATCCATCCGATCCACGTACTGTTCAACCTGCCCGAGCGCCAGCTCGGCGATGTGCGCCAGGCGCAGGCCGCCGGCACGGTACCGGTGGCGGCGCTGGACCGCGCCGATTCGCACGTGCTGTCCGCAGACGGCAAGCTCGATGTGGTCGACAACCTGATCAGTGCCGACAGCGGCACGTTCAAGGCGCGCGCCGTGTTCGACAACACCGACAACGGCCTGTGGCCGGGCCAGTTCGTCAACGTGCGCATGCAGCTGCGCACCATCGGCGGCGGCGTGGTCATTCCGACCCAGGCGGTGCTGCGTGGCCCGGACGGCGAGTACGTCTATGTCGTGCAGGGCGACAACACGGTGAAGATGCAGACCGTGCGCAGCGGCGTGGAAGTGGGCGACAGCCAGGTGCAGATCGCCGAAGGCCTGAAGGGCGGCGAGCGGGTGGTCAGCGAAGGCCAGTTCCGCCTGAAGCCGGGCAGCAAGGTCACCGCGCTGAAGCCGGGCGAGACCCCGGCCGCGCCGACCGAGGCCGAGCTGAAGGCGGCCGAGCAGAAGAACGGTGGCGGCGGTGGCCGTCGCGGTGGTGGCCCGCGCTGAGCGCAGGCCACGGTTCTCCCTCGCGCCGGCGGACCTGCCGGCGCCGACATTGAAGTGACAGCAAGGATCCGTCCGTGGGCTTTTCGACGATCTTCATCCGCCGCCCGATCGCTACCTCGCTGTTGATGGCGGGCCTGTTGCTGCTGGGCATCCTCGGTTACCGCAAGCTGCCGGTGTCGGCGCTGCCGGAAATCGATGCGCCCAGCCTGGTGGTCACCACCCAGTACCCCGGCGCCAACGCCACCACCATGGCCTCGCTGGTCACCACGCCGCTGGAGCGCCAGTTCGGGCAGATCTCCGGGCTGGAACTGATGACGTCGGACTCGTCGGCCGGGTTGTCGACGATCATCCTGCAGTTCTCGATGGACCGCGACATCGACATCGCCGCGCAGGACGTGCAGGCGGCGATCCGCCAGGCCACCCTGCCCTCATCGCTGCCCTACCAGCCGGTGTACAACCGGGTGAATCCGGCCGACGCGGCCATCGTCACCCTGAAGCTGACCTCTGACACGCGTCCGCTGCGTGACGTCAACAACTACGCCGACTCGATCCTGGCCCAGCGCCTGTCGCAGGTGCAGGGCGTCGGCCTGGTCTCGATTGCCGGCAACGTGCGGCCCGCCGTGCGCATCCAGGTCAATCCGGCGCAGCTGTCGAACATGGGGCTGACCCTGGAACAGCTGCGCAGCGCGCTGACCCAGGCCAACGTCAACGCGCCGAAGGGTTCGTTGAACGGCAAGACCCAGTCCTACAGCATCGGCACCAACGACCAGCTGGCCAGCGCCGCCGAGTACCGCGACACCATCATCAGCTACAAGAACGGCCGCCCGGTGCGGCTGTCGGACGTGGCCGAGGTGGTCGATGGCGTGGAGAACGACCAGTTGGCCGCCTGGGCCGATGGCAAGCCGGCGGTGCTGCTGGAAGTGCGCCGCCAGCCGGGCGCCAACATCGTGCAGACCGTCGAGCGCATCCGCGCGCTCCTGCCGCAGCTGCAGGGCGTGCTGCCGGCCGACGTGCGCCTGGAAATCTTCAACGACCGCACCGAGACCATCCGCGCCTCGGTGCATGAGGTGCAGTTCACCCTGATCCTCACCATCGGCCTGGTGGTGGCGGTGATCTTCGTGTTCCTGCGCCGGTTGTGGGCCACGATCATCCCGTCGGTGGCAGTGCCTTTGTCGCTGGCCGGCACCTTCGCGGTGATGGCCTTCGCCGGCATGTCGCTGGACAACCTGTCGCTGATGGCGCTGGTGGTGGCCACCGGCTTCGTGGTCGACGATGCGATCGTGATGATCGAGAACATCGTGCGCTACATCGAGCAGGGCAAGAGTGGCAAGGAGGCGGCCGAGATCGGCGCGCGCCAGATCGGCTTCACCGTGCTGTCGCTGACGGTTTCGCTGGTGGCGGTGTTCCTGCCGCTGCTGCTGATGCCCGGCGTCACCGGCCGCCTGTTCCACGAGTTCGCGTGGGTGCTGAGCATCGCCGTGGTGCTGTCGATGCTGATCTCGCTGACGCTGACCCCGATGATGTGTGCCTACCTGCTCAAGCCCGATGCCCTGCCCGAGGGCGAGGACGCGCATGAGCGCGCGGCGGCGGCCGGCAAGCAGAACCTGTGGACGCGCACCGTCGGCCTCTACGAGCACAGCCTGGACTGGGTGCTGGGCCACCAGCGCCTGACCCTGGCCGTGGCCGGTGGCGCGCTGGTGCTGACCGTGCTGCTGTACGTGCTGATCCCCAAGGGCCTGCTGCCCGAACAGGACACCGGCCTGATCACCGGCGTGGTGCAGGCCGACCAGAACATCGCCTTCCCGCAGATGGAGCAGCGCACCAGGCAGGTGGCCGAAGCACTGCGCCAGGATCCGGACGTGACCGGCGTGTCGGCCTTCATCGGCGCCGGCAGCATGAACCCCACCCTCAACCAGGGCCAGCTGTCGATCGTGCTGAAGGAGCGCAGCCAGCGCGATGGGCTGGAGGAGATCCTGCCGCGCCTGCAGAAGGCGGTGGCCGGCATTCCGGGCGTGGCGCTGTACCTGAAACCGGTGCAGGACGTGACCCTGGATACCCGCGTGGCCGCCACCGAGTACCAGTACTCGCTGTCGGACGTGGATTCGGCGACGGTGGCGACCCAGGCCACGCGCCTGACCGAAGCGCTGCGCAAGCGCCCGGAACTGGCCGACGTCGACAACAACCTGTCCAACCAGGGCCGCGCCCTGGAGCTGAACATCGACCGCGACAAGGCCAGCGTGCTGGGCGTGCCGATGCAGACCATCGACGACACGCTCTACGATGCGTTCGGCCAGCGCCAGATCTCGACCATCTTCACCGAGCTCAACCAGTATCGCGTGGTGCTGGAAGTGGCACCGGAGTTCCGCACCAGCACCGCGCTGATGGAACAGCTGGCGGTCGCCTCCAACGGCGCCGGCGCATTGACCGGCACCAATGCCACCAGCTTCGGCCAGGTCACCTCCTCCAACTCGTCCACCGCCACCGGCATCGGCGCGCAGAACACCGGCATCACCGTCGGCGCCGGCAACATCATTCCGCTGTCGGCACTGGCCGAAGGCAAGGTCAGCAGCGCACCGCTGGTGGTCAGCCACCAGCAGCAGCTGCCTGCGGTGACCGTGTCGTTCAACGTGGCGCCGGGCTATTCGCTGTCCGAAGCGGTGCGAGCGATCCAGGAGACCAAGGACAGCCTGGACATGCCCGCCCACCTGCATGCCGAGTTCATCGGCAAGGCCGCCGAGTTCACCGGCAGCCAGACCGACGTGGTGTGGCTGCTGCTGGCCTCGCTGGTGGTGATCTACATCGTGCTGGGCGTGCTCTACGAGAGCTACATCCACCCGATCACGATCATCTCCACGCTGCCGCCGGCCGGTGTCGGCGCGCTGCTGGCGCTGATGCTGTGCGGGCTGAGCCTGTCGGTGGATGGCATCGTCGGCATCGTGCTGCTGATCGGCATCGTCAAGAAGAACGGCATCATGATGGTGGACTTCGCGATCGAGGCGCGTCGCGCCGGTGCCAACGCGCACGAGGCGATCCGCCGTGCCTGCCTGCTGCGCTTCCGCCCGATCATGATGACCACCGCCGCAGCCATGCTCGGCGCACTGCCGCTGGCGCTGGGCACCGGCATCGGTTCGGAACTGCGCCGCCCGCTGGGCATCGCCATCGTCGGTGGCCTGCTGCTGTCGCAGCTGGTGACGCTGTACACGACGCCGGTGATCTACCTGTACATGGAACGTTTCTCGGAGTGGCTGGCACGCCGCCGCGAGCAGCGTGCGCTGCGCGATGGTTCGCTGCAGGAGCCGCAGGCATGATCCACGCCCCGCTGCCGTGGGCGGCCGCACGATGAACCTGTCCGGTCCCTTCATCCGCCGCCCGATCGGCACCGCACTGCTGGCCATCGGCCTGTTCATGGTCGGCCTGATCTGCTACCTGCGCCTGGGCGTATCGGCACTGCCGAACATCGAGATCCCGGTGATCTTCGTGCATGCCAGCCAGTCCGGCGCCGACGCGGCGACCATGGCCTCGACGGTCACCGCGCCGCTGGAACGCCACCTCGGCCAGCTGCCGGGCATCGACCGCATGCGCTCGTCGAGCTCGGAAGGCAGCTCGCTGGTGTTCATGATCTTCCAGAGCGGCCACAACATCGATTCGGCGGCACTGGATGTACAAACGGCGATCAACTCGGCACAGGCCGACCTGCCCTCGGGCATGGGCTCGCCGATGTACCAGAAAGCGAACCCGAACGACGACCCGGTGATCGCCATCGCGCTGACCTCGCAGACGCAGTCGGCCGATGAGCTGTACAACGTCGCCGATTCGCTGCTGGCGCAGCGCATCCGCCAGATCAGCGGCGTCGCCTCGGTCGACATCGCTGGCGCGTCGACGCCGGCGGTGCGCGTGGACGTCAACCTGCGCCTGATGAACGCGCTGGGCCTGACTGCCGATGACCTGCGCAACGCGGTGCGCGCGGCCAACGTGACCTCGCCCACCGGCTTCCTCAGCGATGGCAACACCACCACCGCGATCATCGCCAACGACTCGGTGGCACGCGCCGCCGACTTCGCCGACCTGGTGGTCAAGACCCAGGGCGACGGCCGGGTGATCCGGCTGAAGGACATCGCCAACGTCTACGACGGCCAGCAGGATGCCTACCAGGCGGCCTGGTTCGACCACAAGCCGGCGGTGGTGATGTACGTGTTCACCCGTGCCGGCGCCAACATCGTGGAGACCGTGGACCGGGTCAAGGCGCAGATCCCCACCCTGCGCGACTACCTGCAGCCGGGCACCACGCTGACGCCGTACTTCGACCGTACGCCGACCATCCGTTCGTCGCTGCATGAAGTGCAGATCACCCTGCTGATCAGCCTGGCGATGGTGGTGCTGACCATGGCGCTGTTCCTGCGCCGGCTGGCCCCCACCCTGATCGCGGCGGTGACCGTGCCACTGTCGCTGGCCGGCGCCGCGCTGGTGATGTACGTGATGGGCTTCACCCTGAACAACCTGAGCCTGCTGGCGCTGGTGATCGCGATCGGCTTCGTGGTCGACGATGCGATCGTGGTGATCGAGAACATCATGCGCCACCTCGACGAGGGCATGCCGCGCATGCAGGCGGCGTTGACCGGTGCGCGCGAGATCGGCTTCACCATCGTCTCGATCACCGCCTCGCTGGTGGCGGTGTTCATCCCGCTGCTGTTCGCCAGCGGCATGATGGGTGCGTTCTTCCGCGAGTTCACCGTCACCCTGGTGGCGGCCATCGTGGTCTCGATGGTCGTCTCGCTGACGTTGACCCCGGCGCTGTGCAGCCGCTTCCTCAGTGCGCACGACCACAGCGCGCCGCCGTCGCGTTTCGGCCGCTGGCTGGACGCCGGCCACGAGCGCATGCTGCGCATCTACACCGTGTTCCTCGACTTCTCGCTGCGCCACGCGCTGCTGTTGTCGCTGACGCCGCTGATCCTGATCGGCGTCACCATCTTCCTGTTCGGGGAGGTGAAGAAGGGTGCGTTCCCGCCACAGGACACCGGCCTGATCTGGGGCCGCGCCAACTCCAGCGCCACCGTGTCGTTCGAGGACATGGTCGCGCGCCAGCGCCGCATCACCGACATGCTGATGGCCGACCCGGCGGTGAAGACGGTGGGTGTACGCCTGGGCAGCGGCCGCCAGGGCTCCAGTGCACAGTTCAACATCGAGCTGAAATCACGCAGCGACGGCCGCCGCGAAACCACCGCACATGCGCTGGCGCGACTCAGCGCCAAGGCCGATCGCTATCCCGACCTGCAGCTGCGCCTGCGCGCGATCCAGGACCTGCCCAGCAACGATGGCGGCGGTTCCAGCCAGGGCGCGCAATACCGCATTTCCCTGCAGGGCAACGACCTGGCCGCACTGCAGGAATGGCTGCCCAAGCTGCAGGCGGAACTGAAGAAGAACCCGAAGCTGCGCGACGTCGGCACCGACGTGGACAATGCCGGCCTGCGCCAGAACATCCAGATCGACCGCGCAAAGGCCGCGCGCCTGGGCATCACGGTGGGCGCCATCGACGGCGCGCTGTACGGTGCGTTCGGCCAGCGCCAGATCTCCACCATCTATTCGGACATCAACCAGTACAGCGTGGTGGTCAATGCCCTGCCCTCGCAGACCGCCACCCCGGCGGCGCTGGATGAGGTCTACGTGCGTGCGCGCAACGGCGACATGGTGCCGATCACCGCGGTGGCCACGCAGATGCCTGGCCTGGCCCCATCGCAGATCACCCACGAGAACCAGTACACGACGATGGACCTCAGCTACAACCTGGCTCCCAACGTGAGCATGGGCGAGGCCAAGGCGATCATCGACGCGACCGTGGCCGGCATGCGCATGCCCGGCGACATCCGCCTGGCCGACGATGCGGGCTTCGGCTTCAACTCCGATCCCAGCGACATGCTGATCCTGGTGTTCGCCGCAATCCTGACCGTGTACCTGGTACTGGGCATGCTCTACGAGAGCCTGATCCACCCGGTCACCATCCTGTCCACGCTGCCGGCGGCGGGTGTCGGTGCGCTGCTGGCCCTGTTCGGCACCAACACCGAGCTGTCGGTGATCTCGATGATCGCGCTGGTGCTGCTGATCGGCATCGTCAAGAAGAACGCGATCATGATGATCGACTTCGCACTGGTGGCGCAGCGCGAGCATGGGCTGGCGCCGCGCGATGCCGCACGCGAGGCCAGCATCGTGCGCTTCCGCCCGATCATGATGACCACGATGGTCGCGATCCTGGCCGCAGTGCCGCTGGCGATCGGCCTGGGTGAAGGGTCCGAGCTGCGCCGCCCGCTGGGCATCGCGATGATCGGCGGCCTGCTGTTCTCGCAAAGCCTGACCCTGCTCAGTACGCCGGCGCTGTACGTGATCTTCTCCTGCCTGGCCGAGCGCTGGCGCACCCGTCGCGCGCGCAGGCGCGAAGCGAAGCTGCTCAAGCGCGCGCAGCAGGCGTAGTAGAGCCCATCCACGCATGGCGTGGATCTACGGGTAGAGCCGGCCGCTGGCCGGCTTCCTCCGTACAGCGAATCTGCCGGCCAGCGGCCGGCACTACCGGTATTCCTGCGCAGGCTGTCCCCTTCACCCTGCACCCGCAATAATGGTGGAAGACCCTTCCACCGAGCCTGCATGTCCGCCCGCCACTCCCGCCTCAGCCGCCTGTGGGCCCACGAAAAGGCCAGCTACGGCCTGCGCGTGTTCATCGCGCTGACCGCGGCCGTGGCCGTGTGCTGGCAGTTCGAGGCGCTGACCGCCCTGCCCGGCGTGTTCCTCGGCATCATCGCAAGCGCCATCGCAGAAACCGACGACAACTGGTGGGGCCGGACCAAGGCCGTGGTGTTGTCCCTGTTGTGCTTCTGCATTGCGGCGGCTTCGGTGATCTGGCTGTTCCCGTGGCCGTGGATCTTCATCGGCGCGCTGGCACTGTCCACCTTCGGTCTGACCCTGCTTGGCGCGCTCGGCGAGCGCTACGCATCGATTGCCCAGGCCACGGTGACGCTGGCGATCTACACGATGATCGGCCTGGAACAACATGGTGCCAGCGACCTGCACAGCGCACTGGAGGCGGTCAGCCATCTGCTGGCCGGTGCGGTCTGGTACGGGCTGTTGTCGATCCTGTGGACCGCGTTGTTCGCCAACCGGCCGGTGCGCGAACGCGTGGCGCGGCTGTACCTTGAATTGGGCCGCTACCTGCAGCTGAAGGCTGCGCTGTTCGAGCCGGTGCGCGAAGCCGACCTGCAACGTCGCCAGCTCGACCTGGCCGAACAGAACCGCCGTGTGGTGGGTGCACTGAACGAGGCCAAGACAGCGATCCTGGCCCGCTTCGGCCGCTCCGGCCGGCCCGGGGTGAACTCCGGCCTGTACCTGCGCCTGTACTACATGGCGCAGGATTTCCACGAGCGCGCCAGTTCCTCGCACTACCCGTATGGCGCGCTGGTGGACGCCTTCTTCCACAGCGATGTGCTTTACCGCTGCCAGCGCCTGCTCGACCTGCAGGGCCAGGCCTGTGCCCGCCTGGGCGAGGCGATCCGGCTGCGTCGTCCGTTCGTATACGGCGAAAGCAACCAGCAGGCCGGGCGCGACCTGGCCGACGCGCTGGCCTACCTGCGTGACCAGCAGCGCCCGCAGTGGCAGCGCCTGCTCGGCTCGCTGGACCTGCTGGTTCACAACCTGCGCAGCATCGAGCGCCGCCTGCTGGATGCCGAACGTTCCGAAGCCAGCCTGGACAACGTCGACACCCGCCTGCGCGACAGCAACCCGCATACCCTGCGCGAGATGGGCGTGCGCATCCGCCAGCAGCTCACGCCCGGCTCGGTGCTGTTCCGCCATGGCTTGCGCATGGCACTGGCGCTGATCGCCGGCTTTGCAGCGATCCGGCTGTTCAATGCGCAGAATGGTTCATGGGTACTGCTGACCATCGTGTTCGTGTGCCGGCCCAACTTCGGCGCCACCCGCCAGCGCCTTGCACAGCGCATCGTCGGCACCGTCGCCGGACTGGTGCTGACCTGGGCGCTGCTGCAGCTGTTCCCGCAGCTGCACGTACAGCTGCTGATCGCACTGCTGTCGGCACTGTTGTTCTTCTTCACCCGCACCGACCGCTACCTGGTGGCATCAGGCGCGATTACCGTGATGGCGCTGACCTGCTTCAACCTGATCGGCGATGGCTTCGTGCTGATCGTGCCGCGCATGGTCGATACGGTGTTGGGCTGCGCGATCGCAGCGGCGGCAGCATTCCTGATCCTGCCTGACTGGCAGGGGCGCCAGCTGCATCTCGTCCTGGCACGCGTGCTGGACACTGCGGCTCGCTACCTGGATTCGGTGCTGGGCCAGTACCGCAGCGGCATGCGCGACGACCTGGCCTACCGCATCGCCCGCCGCGACATGCACAACGCCGACGCCGCGCTGTCCACCGCGTTGTCGAACATGCTGCGCGAACCCGGCCACGTGCGCCGCAACCTGGATGCCGGCTTCCGCTTCCTGGCGCTGTCCAACACGCTGCTGGGGCATCTGTCGGCGCTGGGTGCGCACCGCGACCAGGTGGACAGCTACGCTGGCGATCCACTGGCGCTGGCCGCGGGCGATCGCGTGCGCAAGGCACTTCAGCAGCTGGCGACGGCGCTGACCGCGCGGCAACCCGTCGCGGAAGATGACAACGACGCCGACCGCGCGGTGGCCGCCGAGCTGGAGCAGATCGACGAGGCGATGCCGCCGAAACTGCAGTTGATCCGTACCCAGATGGCGCTGGTACTGCGCATGCTGCCGAAGGTGCGTGCAGCGGCCAATGAGGCGGTGACCAACCTGACCTGATCCCTCATCGCTGATCGGGCGTCCCATCCACGCACGGCGTGGATCTGCTGCGCTGCGTGCAACGGCGCGTTGCACCTGGCGATGCAGTTCGATCACGCCGCCACGCGGATACTGGGCAGCTCCCGCCCCGGATCATCACCATGAAAATCGAACTCAGCGGCCGCACCGCGCTGGTGACCGCCTCCACCGCCGGCATCGGCCTGGCCATCGCCCAGGGCCTGGCCAGCGCTGGTGCGCGGGTCGTTCTCAATGGCCGCAGCACCGACAGCGTCGAGCGCGCCCGCCGGCACCTGCTCGCGGCCGTGCCGGGAGCCGACGTACTCGGTATCGCCGCCGACCTCTCCGATGCGGCCGGTGTCGATACGCTGCTGGCTGGGTTGCCGAAGATCGACATCCTGGTCAACAACGCCGGCATCTTCGGCCCAGAGGATTTCTTCCAGACCGATGACGCCACCTGGGAGCGCTACTGGCAGACCAACGTGATGTCCGGCGTACGCCTGTCGCGTGCGCTGCTGCCAGCGATGGTCGATGCCGGCTGGGGCCGCGTGCTGTTCATCTCGTCCGAATCGGCGCGCAACATCCCGGCCGACATGATCCATTACGGGGTCAGCAAAACCGCGCAGCTGTCACTGTCGCGCGGCCTGGCCAAGCGCGTGGCCGGCAGCGGCGTCACCGTCAACGCGGTGCTGCCTGGCCCGACCCTGTCCGACGGCTTCGCGGCGATGTTCGAGGATGAACGCCGGCGCAGCGGCAAGCCACTGGAGCAGATCGGCCGCGAGTTCGTGATGGCGCATCGGCCGTCTTCGGTGATCCAGCGCACCGCTACGGTCGAGGAAGTGGCCAACATGGTGGTGTACCTGGCCTCGCCACAGGCCTCGGCGACTTCCGGGGCAGCGCTGCGCGTGGACGGCGGCGTGGTCGACGATATCGTCTGAGGGTGCTGGCAGGTGTGCGGACCAACGGTCCGCACCCACAGGTCCGCACCCACAGCGGATGGGCAGGAATGCTAGGCTGCGCCGGTCAAGGAGGTTCCATGTCCGGTCACAACCAGTTTGCCCTGCTGCGCCAGCGCCGTTTCCTGCCGTTCTTCGTCGTACAGGCGCTCGGTGCGTTCAACGACAACGTGTACCGGCAAGCGATCATCAGCATGTTGCTGTTCATGGCCGTGCCAGAGGAGGAACTCGGGCTGTACGCCACGTTGGCACCGGCCATCTTCATCCTGCCGTACTTCCTGTTCTCGGCACTGGCCGGGCAGATCGCCGACAAGCTGGAAAAATCGCGGCTGATCGTGATCACCACCACCATGGAGATCGTGATCATGTCGCTGGCGGCCGCCGGTTTCCTCACCCAGAGCCTGCCGGTGTTGCTGGTCGCCCTGTTCTGCACCGGCATGCAATCGACCCTGTTCGGCCCGGTGAAGTATTCGGTGCTGCCGTCGGTGCTCAGGCCCGAGGAACTGACCGGCGGCAACGGCCTGGTCGAGATGGGGACCTCGATGTCGATCCTCTCCGGCATGATCGTCGGCGGCCTGGTGTTCACCGTGGCCGGCAGCCACGGCACGGTGGTGGCTGCGTGCGCGATCATCGCCCTGGCGATCTGCGGCAACATCGCCGCGCGCCTGATTCCCAGGGTCGATGCCGGCGATCCGAACCTGAAGATCAACTGGAACCCGTTGCCGGAATCGCTGGCGGTACTGCGCATGGCGCGCCAGCAGAAGGCCGTGCGCAACTCGATCCTGGGCGTGTCCTGGTTCTGGTTCGTTGGCACCGTGCTGACCTCGCAGTTGCCGGCCTACGCGGTGACCAACCTGGGCGGCCAGCCGACCCTGTACATCTTCGCGCTGGCCCTGTTCTCGGTGGGCACCGGCGTCGGCTCGCTGCTGTGCGAGAAGCTGTCAGCCCGTACGGTGGAAATCGGCCTGGTACCGCTGGGCGCGTTCGGCATGACCGCGTTCCTGCTCGACCTGTACTTCGCCCGCAGCGGCGAAGCGACGGTGCACGGACTGACCATCGCGCCGTTCCTGCAGCAGCCCGGCAGCATCCGCATCGTCATCGACCTGGTCGGCATCGGCCTGTTCACCGGCATCTTCGTGGTGCCACTGTTCGCACTGATCCAGAGCCGCACGCCGAAGGCGCAGATGTCGCGCGTGTTCGCCGCACTCAACATCCAGAACTCGGGCTTCATCGTCGCTGCGGCGTTGCTGTCGCTGGCCGCGCACAAGCTGCTGCACTGGACCATTCCGCAGCAGTTCCTGGCGCTGGCCATCGCCAACGCGCTGGTGGCGATCTACATCTTCACCATCGTCCCCGAATTCCTGATGCGCTTCCTCAGCTGGCTGATGGTGCGCACCCTGTACCGGCTGCGCCCGCACGGCATCGAGGCCAACGTGCCCGACGAAGGCGCCGCACTGCTGGTCTGCAACCACGTCAGCTACATGGACGCGCTGATCCTGTCGGCGACGATTCCGCGCCCGGTGCGCTTCGTCATGTACTACAGGATCTTCAACATCCCGGTAATGCGCTGGATCTTCCGGACCGCCAAGGCAATCCCGATCGCCGGTGCTCGCGAAGACCCGGCACTGATGCAGCGCGCGTTCGACGAGATCGACGCTGCGCTGGCCGAAGGCGAACTGGTCTGCATCTTCCCCGAGGGTGCGCTGACCCGCGACGGGGAGATGGCGCCGTTCAAGTCCGGCGTCGAGAAGATCCTCGAGCGGCGGCCGGTGCCGGTGGTGCCGATGGCCCTGCGCGGCATGTGGTCGAGCATGTGGAGTCGCCGCGACAGCCGCCTCGGCCGCATGCGGGTGCCGCGCCGTTTCCGCGCTACCGTCGAGGTCGTGGCGGCACCGGCCGTCGATGGCCACGCCACCCGCGCCCCGGTGCTGGAGGCGCAGGTACGGGCCCTGCGTGGCGATCACGCCTGACCGGCCCAGCGGCCGCCGGTAGCCCTTCCAGGCGATAGCCCCAATCCTTGGAATGACGGCCTCTGTTTCATGGCAGAGGCCCGTCAAATAGCGCCCAGTCACGGGCCACACACTCCACCATCTGACTGTAAACGCATACATGCAGCGCAGGTTGAGGTAGATTACGCACCCACAGGGGGGAGGTTCGGCCAATGCACCATGGCCGGCCACCAAGGAATGGAGTCTTGCTTTGAATCAACCGCCACCGCTCAGCCGTCCGGTCTACATCCCCAACCATCTGGTCTGGGCGATCCTGACGACGCTGTTCTGCTGCCTGCCGTTGGGCGTGGTGTCGATCGTCTATGCCTCCCAGGTCGATGGCCGCCGCGCGGCCGGCGACCTGCCGGGGGCCTACAGCGCGTCGCGCAAGGCGGGCTGGTGGGCGGTGGCTTCGGCCGTGGCCCTGCCGGTCCTGTTGCTGTTGTGGTTCGGGCTGTTCGGCGGCTTGGCCGTACTGGGCGCTCTTTCCGACCAATGATTCACCACCACCACCCATCAAGGAGCTTGAACCCATGAATACCGCCACTCCGCAGGTCCCGAACAATCTGGTCTGGGCCATCCTGAGCACCCTGTTCTGCTGCCTGCCGGCCGGCATCGTGTCGATCGTCTACGCCGCCCAGGTCAACGGCAAGCTGGCCGCTGGCGACATCGCCGGTGCCCAGGAATCCTCGGCCAAGGCCAAGAAGTGGGCCATCTGGTCGGCCATTGCCGCCGTCGTGGTCGGCGTGCTGTACGGCATCCTGATCGTCGCTCTCGGCGGCATGGGTGCGATGAGCAACAGCGGCTACTGATCCGCGTGGACGGATCCGGCGCCTGCGCCGGATCCGTTGCTGCATGTCCGCACTGCCCACCCGATCCCGACTGGCCCGCTGGGCACCGCTGCTGGCCGCCACCGGCCTGGCCGCCGGTGCCGCGCTGGTGCTGCGCAACGTCAATCCGTATGTCGCCGGCAATCCCTTGCCGAGCTGCCCGCTGTACGCGCTGACCGGCCTGTACTGCCCGGGCTGTGGCAGCACCCGCTGCCTGTATTCGCTGGTCCATTTCGACCTGCCCGGCGCGATGGCGATGAACCCGCTGCTGGTCATCAGCCTGCCCTTCCTCCTGCTGATGCTGCTGAACGTCGCCGGCATCCGTCCGCGCCTGCTGGACCCGCTGATGCGGGTGCTGGCCAATCCCACGTTCTGGCTCTGGGTGCTGCCCGGGTATGCGCTGCTGCGCAACCTGCCGTGGGCACCGTTCACTGCACTGGCACCGATCTAGGTTTCCAGCCAACGGCCGCAGCCCCTCGTGGTGGGCGGCGTTTGAAGGCAGAAGCCCTGGGGTTGGCCGGGCGGGATGGGTTTGCGGGGGACGCCGTGAATCCGTCCGTGGAGGCTTGGCCGCGGCATCCATGCCGCGGACACCCCCGCAAACCCATCCCGCCCGGCCACGGACAGTTTCCGTGTGCGTCCACCACGGAAAAGAAAGAGAAGATCAAAAGCGGAAGCGGATCGCTTCGCTCTGTATCCACGCATGGCGTGGATCGACCGTGTCGACCAAGGTGGACACCCACCGGCAGTCGCGGTTGACCCACCGTCACCGGGAAACTGTCGGGGGTGGGGCGGTGTGGGGCAGCAGGACCGTTGGCGCCATGGATGGCGCCATCGAGCCCCCAGGGACGGGTTTACGGCGTGTCCTGCAGCCCCACACCGCCCCGCCCAACCCTCAGCAATCCAGAGCCGCTTTGGCTTTGGCTTTGGCTCTGGCTTTGGCTCTGGCTTTGGCTTTGGCTTTGGCTCTGGCTTTGGCTCTGGCTTTGGCTCTGGCTTTGGCTTTGGCTCTGGCTTTGGCTCTGGCTTTGGCTTTGGCTTTGGCCTCTGCAGGTGCAGGGCTGCAAGCCCTGCAAAACAACTACGTCACCCAACCTGCAATCACCAGCAACGCGAGGATCGCCAGCCACAGCAGCAGCATCCGCCACACCAGGCTCATCGCATCACGCAGGTCCGGCAGCCGCTGCCACACCGGCAACAGCCCCGCCTCGGTGTAATCGTGCGCGTCCTCGCGCAGCTCGGCGTTGACGCTGGCCCGCGCCACCGCGCCCAGGAACCCGATGGTGCCGGCCAAGCGTTCGCCATGGGCCTGGCGCCAGGCCTTCCACGCCGTATCGAAGTTGCCGACCAGCGCCATCGAGAACGCCATCAGCTGCGCTACCGGCCACTCGATCCAGCCCAGCAGGCGCTGCGCCAGCGCCAGCGGCTCCACCGGCACGCGAGCACGCATCGGGCTTTCCGCCATCAACGCCAGCAAGCGGTAGCCCAGCGCACCGGCCGGGCCCAGCAGCAGGAACCAGAACAGCACCGCGAACCAGCGACGCAGCGCATTGAGCACGGTCGCTTCGACCAGCGACGGCACATCTTCGCGCAGGCTGCCACCGGCGGCCTGCAGATTGCGCACGGCGGCCTGCCGCGTCGCGGCGTCGTCCGCATCAATGATCGCTTCGATATCACGATCCAGGTCGCGCGGCCCCCAGCACCAGGCCAGCACAGCCACGCCCAGCAGCAGCGACGGCAGGCCGAACAGCACTCCGCGCAGCAGCCACGCCAGCAGCCCCATCAGCAGCAGCGGCGGCAGCAGCGCCAGTGCCACTCCAGCCGGTCCCTGCCAGGCCTTGCCACCACGCGCGTCCAGCCAGCCCAGCCAGCGCCGGAAGCCGTCGAAACGGCGCATCGAGGCGGCAACGGCCGGGGCAACGTGGCCCAGGGCCAGCGCCACCAGCACGGCGGCCAGAGTGGTGAACATGGCAGGTCTCCCTACGAAACAGAACGCTCGGCGTCGCTACCTTACCTGTCGCAGCGGTGCCCTCGCGGGTGAACCGGACTGTAACCCGGGCCGTGTTCAGGTGGCGGCAATACAGCTGCCACGACCGGCCCTGCCGAAACGCCGACTCAGCCTCGCTGCTGGCGGTACCAGTGTTCGATCAGGCCCCGCGAAATCGAGATCGGTGGCGACAGGCGGATGCCCTGGCCGTCGTCCTCCACATCGCGCGCCAACGCGGCGCCGACCTCGTCGGCACTGAACCAGCGCGCGTCTTCCAGCTCGCCATCCACGGTCGGCAGGTCGTCATGCGCCTGTGCACGGAAGCCGACCATCAGCGCGCCGGGGAACGGCCACGGCTGCGAACCGAGGTACTGGCAGGCGGTCACCCGCACCTTGCTCTCCTCATGGACTTCGCGCACCACGGTCTGCTCGAAGGTCTCGCCGGGTTCGACGAAGCCGGCCAGCACCGAGTAACGGCGCGGGGCCCAGTTCGACTGCCGGCCAAGCAGCAGCCGGCCCTGGTTTTCCACGGCGACGATCACCGCCGGATCGACGCGCGGATAATGTTCGGTGGAACACTGCGCGCAACGGCCGACGAAGCCGCCACGGGCAAACGCCACCGCGCCGCCGCATACGCCGCAGAAGCGGGTGCGCGAGTGCCAGTAGGACATGCCACGGGCATAGCTGAAAGCGGTGGCATCGGCCATCGGCCACAACAACGCAGCCTGGCGCAGATCGAGTCGGCGTGGCGCGTTCACGGTGACATTGGTGGCTTCAACCGAGAACCATGCCTGATCACCGCGCAGCCCCAGGAAAACTGCGGCGCCCGGGCCACCGCCGATGTCGGCGCCGGTCAGCGCCAGCGGCTGGTCGTCATCGCCGGTGAAGGCACTGCCGTCCTGATCGAGCACGAGGATGCGCGCGCCCGGCCACAGGCGTGCCAGTGCATCGGCATCTTCGCGCAGGGCATCGGCGCGCTCCAACGGTTCGCCAACGAAGGCGAAACCGGAAAGCGGCGAAGGAGTATTGGGCATCCGCCAAGCGTGCCGCCAATCGATGCAGGTGGCAAGCCGCAGGCTTCGCGGAAACCGCCTGTCGGTGTGCCTCTTGCTCCACACACCTTGTCGCGCGGGACACAGGCCCCGCGCCCTGCTTACATGCTGAAACTGCTGCCGCAGCCGCAGGTGGTCTTTGCGTTCGGGTTGCGGATCACGAACTGCGCACCCGTCAGGCTCTCGGTGTAATCCACCTCCGCGCCCATCAGGTACTGCAGGCTCAGCGGGTCGACCAGCAGGGTCACCCCGCTGGTCTGTACCGCCAGGTCATCCTCGGCACGGTTCTCGTCGAACTCGAACCCGTACTGGAAGCCCGAACAGCCGCCTCCCTCGATGTACACACGCAGGGCCAGGTCGGGGTTGCCCTCTTCCTGGATCAGGGATTTGACCTTGGCGGCCGCCGACTCGGTGAAGTTCAGCGGGCGCTCCAGCGACTGGTAATCGGGCGCGGCAACCGGGGTGGCGCCGGGCAGGGAGACTAGCGTGCTCATGCTGCCAGCATGGGGGTGCCGGGGATGGCTTTCAAGCCATCGCCTCGGCCAGCTTGCGACGCGCGGCGGTATCGCCCTTGCCATCCGGGGCGTCTTCGCCTTCCGGCGCCGGCAAGGCTGCCATCGGGGCGCTGGCATGGATCAGGCGGCCGTTCAGCTGCGCGCCCGCGTTCATCTCAACCACCTGGTAGTGGACGTTGCCGTTGACCCGTGCGCTCGGGGTCAACTCGACCTTCTCGGTGGCGTGCACATCGCCGTCCAGGCGGCCGCTGATGACCACCACCTGGGCCCGGATCTCACCCTCGATCACGCCATGCTCGGCGACCGTCAGGGTCGCGCCGCTGGCGCCTTCGGCGGCGATCACCTTGCCGTGGATGCGGCCTTCCACATACAGGCCCCCGCTGAATTCCACATCACCGCGGATCACCACCTGGTTGCCGATCAGGGCATCCACCACCAGCTGGCCTTCACGGTTGGATTTGCTGCTTCCGAACATCTGCCTACTCCCCTTTGCTGGCCGGCGCACCGGCCTGTTTCCAGTCGAATACCTGGGTGGTACCCCCCGTACCACTCCCCAATGTCACCCGCACGCGTTGCGGGGTGAAGTCAGCCGGCAGCATCACGCTGCCGGTGAGCTGCTGGAAGTACCGGAACGAGTAGTCCTGTCCCGGCACCTTGCTGCGCTGGTGCAGATCATCCCAGCTGATCGTGGCCAGCTTGCCGTTCTTCACGCCTTCCACGGTGAAGCGCATCTGCCCCTGGCTGATGGCCCCGCGGTTGAGGTTCTGGGTCAGCACGGCGGTGTACTGCCAGGTGCCGGCCGCTTCCGGGCTGAACTCGATCGAATGGGTGTTCAGGCCCTTGCGCTGGCTGGTCGAGCCGACCAGCCGCTCATAGAAGGCAACATCGGCGCGCAGCCCGGCGATTTCCTCATCGCGCTCGGCCAGCGAGGACTGCACCTCGGTATTGGCGGCACGGCTGATGCGGTCGGAGGCTTCCAGCGTGGCCTGCTTCTGGCGCAACTCGGTCAGCTGTGCCTGCAGCGTCTCGGCACGCTTCTCGGCGGCCTGCAGGCGCTGGCCCTGGGCATCGCGCGGGGTGGCCATCCAGCAGCCGCCGAGCACCGCCAGCACCAGGCTGAGCAGCCAGATGCCGCCGATCACCAGCAGGCGGCGACGGTCGGCAGGCGGTTGCGGCGCGCCGGGCAGGCGGACCTGCACGCGCATGGGAGGACGGTTGGTCATGGGTGGTTTCCGGGGTATCGCAAGGGCGACACCGGTACGGCCCCTGTGGCAAACGACGGGCTAGTGTATGACAGGACGGGTGGGTTTCCTGCGCAGCGGCCGGCCACGGTCTGTGGCGTTCAGGCACGCCATCGTCGATAGTGTGGCCCCCTGCACAGTTCCGTCGCCGGAGCATCGCCATGACCGAAGCCCACCTGTTCGTGATCGGCATCCTGCTGGCCTGGCTGGCCGGTATCCGCGTCTACCTCACCGTGTTCGGTGTCGGCCTGGCCGGGCTGCTTGGCTGGGTCGATCTGCCCCCCGCCCTGCAGGCCACCGAATCATGGTGGGTGCTGGGCACCTCGGCGGCGCTGGCGGTGACCGAGTTCTTCGCCGACAAGATCCCTGGCGTGGATTCGGTGTGGGACCTGGTGCAGACGCTCGCGCGCGTACCCGCCGGCGCATTCCTTGCGGCGGCCACGCTGTCGCCGGATGGCCAGCTGGGCACCGGTGCGCTCGCCGCCGGTGCCGGCGTCGCCCTGGCCAGCCATGGCCTGAAGGCCGGTACCCGCGCCCTGCTCAACACCTCGCCGGAACCGGCCAGCAACTGGGTCGCCTCTGCGGCCGAAGACACCGTCGTGATCGGTGGCCTGGCCCTCGCGCTGGCACACCCGTGGATCGCGCTGATCGTGGTGCTGGCCTGCAGCCTGGCCGGTGCGCTGCTGGTGTGGCTGGTCTGGCGCGCCCTGTGGAAGGGTGTGCGCTGGCTGGCGCGCGGTGCATCGGCAGCACCGCCAGGGCACACCGGTACCGGCTGAGCGCCGGGCTTGTCGCATAATGGACGCGAACACCAGGAGCACCGATGGCCGCAAACGAATCCCCCGCGGGCGCCCGCCCGGGACGCGCTGAAACCCCTCCGGCCGACCATTGGCAACGCTGGGCCCCCGAGACGGCACCTCCGGCCGTGGACCCGCCGATGGCGGCGACCCCATCTCCTGTCGCGGCCGATGCGTCTACGCCGGCCAACAGCGCGCCGCCGCCGCTGCCCGGCCCGATCGCACTGGCCGACGCCGGCAACAACGATCTGGCCCCGTCGCCATCGGACTCGCCCTACCGCGTGCTGATCGTTGAGGACGATCGCGCGCAGGCCCTGTTCGCGCAGAGCGTGCTGCACGGCGCCGGCATGCAGGCGATCGTCCACAACGATGCCGATGCCGCGCTGCAGGCCATCAAGGAGCACCGCCCCGACCTGATCCTGATGGATCTTCATCTGCCCGGCCTGGACGGCATGCGCCTGACCGCGCTGATCCGCCAGCAGCCCGGCCTGCAGCTGCTTCCGATCGTGTTTCTCAGCGGTGATCCGGATCCGGAGCGCCAGTTCGAAGTCCTCGACAGCGGCGCGGACGACTACCTGAGCAAGCCGATCCGGCCCCGCCACCTGATCGCAGCGGTGGCCAACCGCATCCGCCGCGCACGAGCCCAGGCCGCGACCCTGCCCGGCGCCACCGGCGCACCGGCCACCAGCAATCCGGAAACCGGCCTGCCGACGCGCCACCACGTGCTGCAGCAGCTCAACACCGCACTGGCCCACCGCGATCAGGGCGGCGTGTTCTTCATCGAAGTGGCCAGCGCGCTGGGCCTGCGCGAACGCTATGGCTATGCCGCATTTGAACGGCTGATGGTGCAGGCCGGGCAGCGCCTGGCCGAAGCCGGCCATCCGCACCTGCTGGCACGCCTGAACGACAACAGCTTCCTGCTGCTGGCCCGCAGCGCCGACGAGGACGCCCTTGATAGCATCGCTGCCAGCCTGCGCGAGCAGCTGTCGGCACGTGCCTTCGTGATCCGCGACGACGAATCCGTGCACCTGCGCGGCGTAGTCGGCTATGCACCGCTGTCGCCGGGCTTCGACGATGCCAACAGCGCGTTGGAAGCCGTCGAGCGCACCACCCTGCAGGCGCGCCTGCTCAGCGCCGGGGTGGCCGGCCATGTGCACCGCCAGGCAGTCACCGAACAGGAACACCTGGCGCTGCTGGAAGGACAGCTGGAACTGGCCTATCAGCCGATCGTCGCTGTTGCCGGCGGCAATACCGCGCAGTACCAGTTGCTGTTGCGCCTTCGCCAGGCCGACGGCACCGTGCTGGCGGCCGGGCAGGTGATCCCGGCCGCGGAAGCCGCAGGCCGCATCGCCGATCTCGACCAGCAGGTGATGGATCACGCGCTGGGGCTGCTGGACCTGTACCGCCACGCGACGCAGCCACTGAACCTGTTCGTCTCGCAGTCGCTGCGCACCCTGCAGCGCGACGCCTTCGCCGACTGGCTGCTGGAATCACTGCAGCAGCGCGACCTGCCGGGCAGTGCACTGGTGATCGACGTGCGCCTGCCGGACGCACTGATCCACACCGTGCCGCTGCAGCAGTTCTGCCAGCGCATGGCCAGTGCCGGGGTGCGCTTCTGCCTGAGCCAGTTCGAACCCAGCGGCGAGGCCGATGCCCTGCTGAACCAGTTGCCGCTGTCGTTCGTGCGCATGGCTGCGCGCTTTTCCAGCAGCCATGCCAATCCGGCCACGCGCGAGGAGCTGCGCAAGGCGATCGATCAGGCCCATGCCGCCGGGCTGCAGATCATCGGCCAGCAGATCGAGGATCCGCAGGCTGCGGCGGCGATGTGGGTCGGCGGCGTCGACTACATCCAGGGCAACATGGTGCAGTCGGCCGGCAGCGACCTGAACTTCGACTTCCACAACGCGGTGCTCTGACGTGCCACTGTGGGGCGTGCTGCTGGTTGCCCTTGCCGCGGCCACCATCGCGCTGATGGTGCTGGGCCTGCGGCTTCGCGCGCGCGACCGTGCGCTGGCGCAGCTGCAGCGCACGCACGGCGCGCTGGCCGCTGAACGGGACCAGCTACGCCATACCACTGAACGCCAGGGCCAGCTGGAACAACAGCTGCTGCAGGCCAAGCAGGCCGCCGAGGCGGCCGTGCTGGCCAAGGGCGAGTTCCTGGCCACGATGAGCCACGAGATCCGCACTCCGCTCAATGGCATCCTGCCGATGCTGGAGCTGATCGCACGCGGGCCACTGGGCGAGGACCAGCGGCAGATGCTGGCCACCGCCTCGGCCAGCTCGCAGCAGCTGCTGCGCATCGTCGACGACATCCTCGACTACTCCCGGCTGGAAGCACAGGCGCTGGAGCTGGAAATCACCAGCTTCAACCTGCGCGATCTGCTCGATGGCGTGGTGCAGCTGATGCAGCGTGCCGCCGACGCCAAGGGCCTGGCACTGGGCCTGCAGCTGGACCCATCGGTGCGCCTGCCGGTGCGCGGCGACCCGGTGCGCCTGCGCCAGGTGCTGAGCAACCTGCTGGCCAATGCGATCAAGTTCACCGCCCGCGGCCAGGTGCAGCTGCGCGTGCTGCGCCTGGGCGAAAGTGCCGCGCAGCACCAGCTGCGCTTCGAGATCATCGATACCGGCATCGGCATCGACGACACGCTGCAGGCACGCCTGTTCCAGTCCTTCAGCCAGGCCGACGCATCCACCACGCGCATCTACGGCGGCACCGGCCTGGGCCTGGCCATCTGCAAGCGCATCATCGACCTGATGCACGGGCGTATCGGTGTGCAGTCCACGCCCGGCCAGGGTGCTACGTTCTGGTTCGAGATCCCGCTGCTGAAGGTTCCTGGGGACCTGCCGGCGATGGCGCGTGCGCCGGCACCGCTGCTGCTGTTCAGTGCCGATGCAACGCTGCAGGCCCGCATCGAGCGCGTCGCTGCCCACCATGGGCTGCAGGTGCAGCTGCTGGCGCAACTGGACAGCGTGGTCGAACGCCTGCGCGCTCCCGCGCGGCCCGGAAAACCGGCACCAGTCTGGCTGCTGGTCGATGCGCGCGCACGCCGCAACGGCGAGGCCACGCTGCAGCTTGCACTGGGCGAACGCGGCGACGACGATGCACTGCAGGTACTGTGGCTGCAGGAGGATGCGATTGCGCAACGCCCGCGCCAGCACCGGCTGCCCTCCCACTTCGACGACGCCGCCCTGCATGCACTGCTGGCGGCACCGGTCGCCTCTGCCCGCCCCGCTGCGCTGCTGGCCAGCGCGGAACACGAGCAACCGGCTGCCACGCTGCCGCCGCTGCATCTGCGCGTGCTGGTGGTGGAGGACAATACGGTGAACCGGATGGTGGCCGAGCAGCTGCTGCGGGTGTTCCAGTGCGAGGTGCGCAACGCCGCCGATGGCGAACAGGCACTGGCCGCCCTCCGCGAAGGCGGGCTGGACATCGTGCTGATGGATTGCCAGATGCCGGTGCTGGACGGCTACGCCGCCACGCGCCGCTGGCGCGCCGAAGAAGCGGAAACCGGGCATGCGCGACTGCCGATCATCGCGATGACCGCCAATGCGATGGCCGGCGACCGCGAGCGCTGCCTGCAGGCCGGCATGGACGATTACCTGTCCAAGCCGATCGCGCGCGCCACGCTGCATGCGCTGCTGCAGCGCTGGGGTGGCGGTAACGCCGCATCACCTGCACGGCCTTCTGTAGAGCCGGGCCAGGCCCGGCTGACGGCCAACAGCAGTCACGCTCCCTCAGCCGAGCACGGCTCGGCTCTACAGGACGATGACAGCCGAGTCGGCTCCAGGCCACAGCCGGTGCTCGACCGCGATGTGCTGGATGAACTGCACGCGGTGATCGGCGATGCTGCCACCCAGATCGTCACGGTATTTCTTGAAGATGCGCCGGCGATGGTGCAGCAGTTGCAGCTGGCCGCGCGCAACAGCGATGAACCGCGCATGCAGGCCGTCGCGCACAGCCTGAAATCATCAAGCGCGAACGTGGGGGCGTTGTCGCTGTCGGCGATCGCGCAGCGGATCGAGCACGAGGCCCGTAGTGGCAGCCTGCAGCGCCCCGCAGTGGCGGTGGCGCTGCTGGTTGCGGAATTCGCCCGGGCGCGCGTTGCGCTGACGGGCTACCTGGCACAGCATCGCGCCGGCCAGGACCGCTGATTCACTCTTCCAGCTTGCTCAGCAGGTACTTCGGCTCGCCGATGCGCTCGATCAGGTCGAGCTGGGTTTCCAGCCAGTCGATGTGTTCTTCCTCCGAGTCGAGGATCTTCACGAACAGCTGGCGGCTGACATAGTCGCCGACCGAATCGGAATAGGCCACCGCCTCGCGCAGGGTGACCACGCCATCGCGTTCCAGCGACAGGTCGCACTGCAGGATTTCGGTCGGGTTCTCGCCGATGCGCAGCTTGCCCAGCGCCTGGAAGTTCGGCAGGCCTTCGAGGAACAGGATGCGGTCGGCGAGCATGTCGGCATGCTTCATCTCGTCGATCGATTCCTTGTACTCGTGTTCGGCCAGTTCCTTGATGCCCCAGTTCTTCAGCATCTTGGCGTGCAGGAAGTACTGGTTGATCGCGGTCAACTCGTTGTAGAGGACCTTGTTGAGGAATTCGATGACCTTGGTGTCGCCCTTCATGGGGTTGCTCCTGCACGCTGAAAACGCAGGCACTTTAACGCCTTGCGCGCGGTGGTGAAGGAACGCGAATCGTGCGCATTGGCCTGCGCGGCTGCAGGTGAAGGTCGCGAAAGCGCGGCGTCAACAGGCCGCGAGGAAACGATCAGGCGACCTGGGCGAGGCCCAATACCGGCAGCGGCAGATCGTGCGTCGCGCGTGCCTTGGCCAGCAGGTCGCCGGCCATGTCCAGGCACGAACCGCAGGTGGCACCGCAACCGGTACGCATGGTCAGTTCGGCCACCGTGCTGACGCCATGGCTGGCGGCTTCGCGGATCTGGTGGTCGGTGACTCCGTTGCAGATGCAGACGTACACAGGCGGGAACCGGGCTGGCAGGCCAGAAGCGGCCTGTTGCGTATTCCAATGGAAACGAGAATGGTTGTCAATCAGAGAGCTGAACCATTCTCGATACCGTTCAGAGTCGGATTGACCGGCCCGCCGGACAGCCAAGTCCTGCTGGAGACAGCCGGCGGGTACGCGTTGTGGCGGATCGGCCGGCAGCCTGCGTGGCCTCCCACTCAAACCGCCCCGGACTCCCCCTTGGCCTTGCGCGGCCAGTAGCCGCCGCGCTTGGGCGTGCGCTTCCGGGGCCTGTCGTGGCCGGCTGCGTGGCCCGGCATCCAGGCCTCGGCGGCACTCTTGGGCATGGCGCTGACGCCCTGCCCGGCCACCCCACGCGCCAACGGCGCCAGGTGTCGCAGCGCGCGCGCATAGACGCCACGCTTGAACATCACCACATGCTCCACCGGGTACCAGAAGTCCACCCACCGCCAGTGGTCGAACTCGGGCGAGTCGGTATGGTCCAGCTGCACATGCGATTCATCGCCGGTCAGGCGCAGCAGGAACCAGACCTGCTTCTGCCCGATGCAGACCTGCCGCTCATTGCGGCGGATGGCCCGTGCCGGCAGCTTGTAGCGCAGCCAGCCGGGCGTCGCCCCGAGCACTTCCACGTGCTCAGGCAGCAGGCCGGTCTCTTCCTGCAGTTCACGATACATGGCCTCGACAGGCGTCTCGTCGGTGTTCATGCCACCCTGCGGGAACTGCCAGCCGTCCCGGCGCACGCGTCGTGCCCAGAACACCTGGCCGTCCTGCCGCATCAGCACGATGCCGACGTTCGGTCGATAGCCGTCCGGATCGATCACGATGCGGACTCCTAAGAAAATCTACTGGTCAGGACTATCCCATGCCCTCTGTCGGCCCACAAGCACGGCACAAAAGTGTTGACAGGGCCGATACACATCCGCAGAATAGCGGGCTCACCAAGGCTATGTAGCTCAGCCGGTTAGAGCACAGCACTCATAATGCTGGGGTCGGTGGTTCGAGTCCACCCATAGCCACCACATTGAAAATCAAGTTGTTTTTCAGTGTGGAAAGTGAGAAAATAGTTGCACGTTTTGCCCCGTCGCCAAGCGGTAAGGCACCTGACTCTGACTCAGGCATTCGGTGGTTCGAATCCATCCGGGGCAGCCAAATTAAAAGCAAAAGGCCAGATCGAAAGATCTGGCCTTTTGCTTTTAATTTGGTCACGCATTCCACCTTATCCCCGCGCCTGTCGGCGCGCCCCTTGAACAACAAGAGGGCTCTGCTCCAGAGAGAGGCCCGGGGTCGGATCCTTTTCCAAAGGAAAAGGCTCTGACCCCACCCCTTCCGAGATGCGGAACCACGGGTAGTGCCGGCCGCTGGCCGGCAACCAGGAAATCCATGACCCCAGAACGACAAAAGCCCGGCCGAAGCCGGGCTTTTGCTTTCCCATCCAGCGGGCTCCCGAAGGAGCCCAACCAGGCGCGGTAGATCAGCGCTTGGAGAACTGGGTGGCGCGGCGGGCCTTGTGCAGACCAACCTTCTTACGCTCGACTTCACGGGCGTCACGGGTCATGAAGCCGGCCTTGCGCAGCTCGGACTTCAGGGTTTCGTCGTACTCGACCAGAGCACGGGCGATGCCCAGACGGATCGCACCGGCCTGGCCGGTGGTGCCGCCGCCAGCGGCGGTGACCAGGATGTCGAAGCTTTCGGTGCTCTTGGTCAGCTCGAGCGGCTGGCGCACGATCATGCGCGCGGTCTCACGACCAAAGAACTCGTCCAGCGGACGACCGTTGACGGTGATGTTGCCCGAACCCTTGCGCAGGAACACGCGAGCGGTGGAGGACTTGCGGCGGCCAGTGCCGTAGTTTTGAGTGATAGCCATGATTAGATATCCAGAACCTGCGGCTGCTGTGCGGCGTGCGGATGCTCAGTGCCGGCGTAGACCTTGAGCTTGCGGTACATCTGGCGACCCAGCGGGCCCTTCGGCAGCATGCCCTTGACGGCGATCTCGATCACGCGCTCCGGGTGGCGCTCCAGCGCCTGGGCCAGGGATTCGGTCTTCAGGTTGCCGATGTAACCGGTGAAACGGTGATACATCTTGTCCTGCAGCTTCTTGCCGGTGACGGCAATCTTTTCTGCATTGATGACGACCAGGTAGTCGCCGGTATCAACGTGCGGGGTGTAGACCGGCTTGTGCTTGCCACGCAGACGGCGGGCCAGCTCGGTGGCGAGACGGCCCAGGGTCTTGCCCTCGGCGTCGACGAGGTACCAGTCGCGCTGGACGGTCTCGTTCTTGGCAGTGAAAGTGCTCATGAAGAACTCTATGTTAGGTCGGGCTCATTGCGGCGAACGGCTCGCCGGAACTCTGCCACGCGTTGTGAAAGGTGAAGCGTAAGAGGCGGGATTGTACGCAGGTCCAGCCCCCGGTGCAAGCCGGTCATACCCTGGGTTGGCAGGGGGCCGGAGCCGGGGGAGAATCGAGGGGTCTTCCGTCCCACCGCGTACCGCCATGACCGTGCTCCGCCAGACCACACCGCTGGACCACCTGCTGACCGAAGCGCAGCGCGCCCTGGACACGGTGTTCGGCAACCCGCCGGCGGCCCGCCCCTACCCGGCCGCGGACACCAACGAACCGGGCATGGGCAACGCTGAACGCCGCCACGCGGCCGGGCTGATGCGGATCAACCACGTCGGCGAAGTCTGCGCACAGGGCCTGTATTTCGGCCAGGCCGCCGTGGCCCGCGACCCTGCCACGCGTGAACACCTGCTGGAAGCGGCCCAGGAAGAGACCGACCATCTGGCCTGGTGTGCCACCCGGCTGGCCGAACTGGACAGCCGCCCGAGCCTGTTCAACCCGCTGTGGTACGCCGGCAGCTACACCATCGGCACCCTGGCCGGGTTGCGCGGCGACGGCTGGAACCTGGGCTTCGTGGTCGAGACCGAGCGCCAGGTGGAAGCCCATCTGGACGAGCACCTGGTCGACCTGCCGGCCGGCGACCTGCGCAGCCGTGCGGTCATCCAGGTGATGAAGGAAGACGAAGCCCGCCATGCGGAGCACGCCGAGCAGGCCGGCGCACGCCGCCTGCCGTTCCCGATCCCGGGCGTGATGGCGCTGGCCTCCAGGGTGATGAAGACCATCGCCTACCGCATTTGAAGGGTCGCCCGCACCAACGGTGCGGGCCTACCAGGAGGTGCGGGGGGCGACGGTGGGGCCCGACCGTTGGTCGGGCCATCCATCAGTTGGGCGACACCAGCTTCAAGCCGATCACGCCGGCCACGATCAGGCCCACGCAGGCCAGACGGGCCGGCGACGCACTGTCATTGAACAGGTAGATGCCGAGCACAGCCACGCCCATGGCACCGATGCCGGTCCAGATCGCATAGGCGGTGCCGACCGGGATGCTCTTCATCGCCTGGCTCATCAGGTACAGGCTGATCAGGGCCGATACCACCGTGGCAACGGTGGGCAGGGGTTTGCTGAAGCCTTCGGAGTACTTCATTCCGAGGGCGAAACCGATCTCGAACAGGCCGGCCAGCAGCAGGTAGATCCAGGGCATGGGTGGGGGCTCCTTACCTTTTTTGACAAAAACGAAACGGCCCGGTGTTTTCACACCGGGCCGTGGGTCGGTACATCACCGTGGAACTGTAACGCGTGCGGGGCACTGGTTCCACGGGGCGGGTCGTCCCGCCTGGGTGGCGATGCCTGCGGGCATCGCACATGGGGCTTACTCGGACAGGTTCCGGCCGTGGAACAGCTCTTCGATCTCGCGCTTGAGCAGCGCTTCGATCTTCATGCGTTCCTTGAACGACAGGTTCTTGGCCTTTTCCTCGAACAGGTACTGGTCCAGGTCGAAGTCCTTCAGGTGCATCTTCGTGTGGAAGATGTTCTCCTGGTAGACGTTGACGTCGAACATCTCGTAACGCGACTTGATGTTCTTGGCCAGGAAGTTCTGGATCGAGTTGATCTTGTGGTCGATGAAGTGCTTCTTGCCCTTCACATCGCGGGTGAAGCCACGGACGCGGTAGTCCATGATCACGATGTCCGACTCGAGGCTCTCGATCAGGTAGTTCAGGGCCTTCAGCGGGGAAATGACGCCACAGGTGGCCACGTCAATGTCCGCGCGGAACGTGGCGATACCTTCCTGCGGATGGGTTTCCGGGTAGGTATGGACCGTGATGTGGCTCTTGTCCATGTGCGCGACCACGGCGTCGGAGATCAGCTCCTTGCCGGCCAGCTTCTTGTCGATCACCGGTTCTTCGGAGATCAGGATGGTCACCGAGGCACCCTGCGGATCGTAGTCCTGGCGGGCCACGTTCAGGATGTTGGCGCCGATGATCTCGGCGACATCGGTCAAGATCTGAGTCAGCCTGTCGGCGTTGTACTCTTCATCGATGTATTCAATGTAACGCTGACGCTCCTCTTCGGTGCGCGCGTAACACACGTCATAGATGTTGAAGCTCAGCGCCTTGGTGAGGTTGTTGAAACCCTGCAGCCTCAGGCGAGGCAACGGCTTGACCACGGCGGTCGATTCCTGTGTAAGAAGGGAAAGGGGGAATTATGGGGCAAACTGCCCCCGGGGGGAACGTGAAGACGCAAGAGTTCTGGCACACTGTTTGCCCTTAACAATTGCGCTGGTTAAGCTCCGCTATCGACCCCGTGAATCCGTTCATGCGCAGAGGGAGCGCCCCTATCGTGTCAACCGTGCGCCTAGCTAGCAGTCCACTGGCCCTGGATATCGCCACAATCGATCGTTTCCTGGCGCACAGCCACAGGCGGCGATATCCCACCCGTACCGACGTCTTCCGGCCCGGAGACCCGGCGGGAACCCTGTATTACGTCATCAGCGGCTCGGTTTCGATCATGGCCGAGGAAGATGACGATCGCGAGCTTGTGCTGGGCTACTTCGGTGCCGGCGAGTTCGTCGGCGAGATGGGCCTGTTCGTCGAATCGGACCGCCGGGAGGTGATCCTGCGCACCCGTACCGCCTGCGAGCTGGCTGAAATCAGCTACGAGCGCCTGCATCAGCTGTTCCTTGGCCCGCTGTCGGCCGATGCCCCGCGCCTGCTGTACGCGCTGGGCCAGCAGATTTCCAAGCGCCTGCTCGACACCAGCCGCAAGGCCAGCCGCCTGGCATTCCTGGACGTTACCGACCGGATCGTGCGCACCCTGCACGACCTGGCGCAGGAACCGGAAGCGATGAGCCACCCGCAGGGCAGCCAGCTGCGCGTCTCGCGACAGGAACTGGCGCGACTGGTCGGCTGCTCGCGCGAAATGGCCGGCCGCGTGTTGAAGAAGCTGCAGACCGACGGCCTGCTGCATGCCCGCGGCAAGACCGTGGTGCTGTACGGCACCCGTTGATTGCCAGGCAACCCAACGCTGCGGCCATCCTGATAGAGCCGAGCCGACGCTCGGCTGATGCAGCCCGAAGGCAGCCGAGCAGGGGCTCGGCTCTACACGGCCCCTGCGCGGCCCGCTGGGCTAGGCTCGATGCATGGAGCTGAGCAGCGAATTCTGGTGGTTCATCCTCATCGGCCTGGGCGCACAGCTGGTGGACGGTGCATTGGGCATGGCGTTCGGCCTGGTGTCCTCGTCGGTGATGCTGAGCATGGGCCTGCCCCCGGCACAGGTCAGCGCCAGCATCCACACCGCTGAAGTGTTCACCACTGGCGCCTCGGGGGTGTCGCACCTCGCAGCCGGAAATGTCGATAAACGCCTGTTCCTGCGCCTGGCCCTGCCCGGCGCAGTGGGCGGTGCCGTGGGCGCGTACGTGCTCACGCAGATCCCGGGCGAGATCATCCGGCCACTGATCTACCTGTACCTGCTGGTGCTGGCGATCATCATCCTGGCCCGCGCCGCTGGGCGCTGGATGCCCAAGGGCGAGATCCGCCGGGTGCCGGTGCTGGGCTTCTTCGCCGGCCTGCTCGACGCCAGCGGCGGCGGTGGCTGGGGGCCGATCGCGACGTCCACCCTGCTCGCCCGCGGCGGCCAGGCGCGCACCACCATCGGAACAGTCAACGCAGCCGAGTTCGTGGTCACGTTGACGGTGTCAGCGACCTTCCTGATGTCGATGGGCGTGCAGCATCTGCAGATCGTCGCCGGCCTGCTGATCGGCGGCATGATGGCCGCGCCGGTGGCGGCGATCCTGGTCAAGCGGGTGAAGGAGCGCTGGGTGCTGGTGGCCGTCGGCGTGCTGGTGCTGGGCATCAGCCTGTTCCAGATCGGGCATGCGGTGTACGGGTACCTGGGGCGCTGAGCGCCTGCCGGCCAGCGGCCGGCACTACCGGGTCGCAGCCCGGCACTCCGTCATCCCATCCCCGGCGGACTCCGCGCGTTACGCCTTGTCGCCGCCGCGATCCACGCATCCCCAGTTGAGGATGCGGGTGCCGACTGGCAGCACGCGGCGGAAGAACGCCACCCGCCCCGGCTTCGGGTTCACCACCACTGGCGCCTTGGCCGCCAGCAGCAGCGGCAGGTCGGCGGTGCTGTCGGAATAGGCGATATCGATGTCGCCATAGCCGCGCTCGCGCAGCATGCGCATCTTCTCTTCGTTGTGGCAGTGCCGGGTCGGGCCAACACCGCCCAGCCGCGGGCCGACCTCGGTGCCGATCACCGGCACGTCCTGATGGGCGACGAACGCCAGGATCGCCCGTGCCAGCTCCGGCGGCGCGCCGGTGGCGACCACCACGCGATCGCCCTTGGCGCGGTGCGCGGCGAACACCTCCAGCGCCTGCGGCAGCAGCTTGGCGCGCATCTGCGCCTGGTTGCGCAGCACGTAGGCATCGATGACCTTGTTGAAATCGCGCGCACGATGCAGGCCGAAGCTGCCGATCCACACGTAGACCGAAATGCCCGCGCGACGGGTCGGCAGCATCGCCACCATCGGCCCGGCAATCGGCGTGACCAGCAGCGCCGCCAGCATGCGCAACGGGTTGCGCTTGATCAGCGAGGCGAACAGGTGGGTACCCGAATCGCCGTCGTAGAGGGTGTGGTCGAAGTCGAAGACCACCAGCGGCGCATCCTCGCGCGGCGTCGGATAGTGCGTTGTCATGTTGCGAAGAATAGCTGACGCAGGCCCTCGCCCGGCTCTTCCACGCGCATGAAGGCCTCGCCGACCAGGAAGGCATGGATGCCTGCATCGCGCATCAGCGCCACGTCCTGCGGGCCGAGGATGCCGCTCTCGGTGACCAGCAGGCGGTCACGCGGCACGGCCTGCTGCATGCCCAGCGTGGTCTGCAGCGACACCTCGAACGTGCGCAGGTTGCGGTTGTTGATGCCGATCATCGGCGCCGGCACCTGCAGGGCGCGCTCCAGTTCATCGATGTCGTGCACTTCCACCAGCACGTCCATGCCCAACGACAACGCCAGTTCGGACAGCGTGGCCAGCTGGGTGTCGTCCAGCGCGGCGACGATCAGCAGGATGCAGTCGGCGCCCAGCACGCGCGCCTCGTACACCTGGTAGGCGTCGATGACGAAGTCCTTGCGCAGCACCGGCAGCGTGCAGGCTTCGCGGGCCTGCTGGAGGTAGGCGTCGGCGCCCTGGAAGAAGTCCACATCGGTCAGCACCGACAGGCAGCTGGCGCCACCGAACTCGTAGCTGACAGCGATGTCGGCCGGGCGGAAATCCGGGCGGATCACGCCCTTGGACGGGCTGGCCTTCTTCACCTCGGCAATCACCGCCGGGTCGCCGTTGGCCACGGCCGCCTGCAGCGCGCGCACGAAGCCGCGTACCGGCGGGGCGCTGGCCACGGCGGCCTGAAGCGCCTCGAGCGGGCGCTGGGCGCGGCGCTGGGCCACTTCTTCGGCCTTGCGGGCCAGGATCGTCTGCAGGATGTCGCTCATCGTCTTCGATTCGGTGCGGGGGCGCTGAGGACGGCCATTATCGGCCATCGACGGGGTCAGGCTGAACCGCGCGCTCAGGCAACCAGCGCGCGGGTGGTCTCCACATACTGCTGCAGGCGCTGGCGGGCGCTGCCATTGGCGATGGCGGCACGGGCGCGGGCCAGGCCGTCGCCGATGTCGCTGGCCACGCCGGCCACGTACAGCGCGGCGCCGGCATTGAGCGCGACGATGTCCAGCGCCGGGCCGGGCTCGTTGTCCAGCACCGCGCGCAGCATCTGGATGGACTGCTCCGGGCTGTCCACGCGCAGATTGCGGCTGGCCGACATGGGGATGCCGAAGTCCTCCGGGTGGATCTCGTACTCGCGCACTTTGCCGTCGCGCAGCTCGCCCACCAGGGTGCCGGCACCCAACGAGATCTCGTCCATGTTGTCGCGGCCCCAGACCACCATGGCGCGCTCGGTGCCCAGTTCGCGCAGCACGCGCGCCTGGATCCCCACCAGATCGGGATGGAACACGCCCATCAGCACCGACGGGGCGCTGGCGGGGTTGGTCAGCGGACCGAGGATATTGAAGATGGTGCGCACCCCCATCTCGCGCCGGACCGGCGCGACGACCTTCATCGACGGATGATGGATCGGCGCGAACATGAAGCCGATGCCGGTCTGCTCGATCGCTGCGGCCACCTGCGCTGGCTGCAGCTCGATGGCCGCGCCCAGTGCTTCCACCGCATCTGCGCTGCCGGACTTGGACGACACGCTGCGGTTGCCATGCTTGGCCACGCGCGCACCGGCTGCGGCGGCGACGAACATCGCGCAGGTGGAGATGTTGAAGGTGTGCGAGCCATCGCCACCGGTGCCGACGATGTCGACCAGGTGGGTGCTGTCGGCCACCGGCACCGCCAGCGCGAATTCGCGCATGACCGTGGCGGCGGCGGCGATCTCGTCGATGGTTTCCTTCTTCACGCGCAGGCCGGTGAGGATCGCGGCGGTCATCATCGGCGAGACGTCGCCGCGCATGATCTGCCGCATCAGGTCGACCATTTCGTCGAAGAAGATTTCGCGGTGCTCGATGGTGCGTTGCAGGGCTTCCTGGGGGGAGAAGCTCATGGGAATGCTCCTTGGATCAGGCCGCCGGGCGCTGCAGGAAATTGCGCAGCAGGGCGTGGCCGTGTTCGGTGAGGATGGACTCGGGGTGGAACTGCACGCCTTCCACCGGGAACTGGCGGTGGCGCAGGCCCATGATCTCTTCGATCGAGCCGTCGTCGTTCTCGGTCCAGGCGGTCACTTCCAGGCAGTCCGGCAGGCTGCTCTTGTCCACCACCAGCGAGTGGTAGCGGGTGGCCTGGTAGCGGTCCGGCAGGCCGGCGAACACGCCCTTGCCTTCATGGCGGATCGGCGAGGTCTTGCCGTGCATGATGTTGCCGGCGCGGATGACGGTGCCGCCGTAGACCTGGCCGATGCCCTGGTGGCCCAGGCACACGCCGAGGATCGGCGTGGTCGGGCCCAGGCGCTGGATCAGCTCCAGCGACACGCCCGCTTCGTTGGGCGTGCACGGGCCGGGCGAAATGACAATGCGCTCGGGCTTCTGCGCGGCGATCTCGTCCACGCTCATCGCATCGTTGCGCACCACCTTCACTTCGGCGCCCAGCGTCTGCAGGTACTGCACGAGGTTGTAGGTGAAGCTGTCGTAGTTGTCGATCATCCACAACATGGTCAGGTTCCGTCGCTTATCAGGAAAATGGCGTATACGTTTTCGGTGTAGGTGATGGGGCCGGCTTCCACCGACTCGCGCAGGCGCGAGCCCGTGGTCTCGATGCTGTTCATCGGTGCCTCGGGCGAGGGCGGCGAGGGCGGCGTCACCATGTCGTCGCTTCTGGGCCAATTGCCCGCCTGCACGCCATAGGCAAAGTTCGGCGCCACATCGGAAATGCTGTACAGCCCGCGCAGCTGGGTGCCGTAGGCCTCGGCCAGGCCCTGCGCAGACTGGCGGGTCTTGGCCGCCGCCTCGCCCTTGAGCTCGCGGCGCAGCGCCACTTCGCCCGAATAAGTCGGGGCAATGCTGCTCACCTGTACGTTCTCGTCGGCCTTCAACGCACCCAGCACATCCTGCATCGCCTTCACGCTGGCAAAGCTGGCGCGCAGCTGGCGTGACACGCGGGTGCCGATGAAAACCTGCCGGTTCTGCTCATAACGCGAGGCAGGACCAATCCGCAGGTTGTCCGCGCGCACGCTGCCTTCCACCGCCTTGTGCTGCTTGAACAGTGCCAGCACGCGGGCAACGTTGCCCTGCACGCGGCGGCGCGCGGCGTCGGCATCCATGTCGGTCTCTTCGATGTTCAACTGCAGGCCGAACCGGTCCGGCATCACCACGCGACGCGCCTCGCCCTTCACCAGCAGGTGCGGCTGCGACGGAATGGTATTGGCCTGCGCCCACGCAGACGGGGCCATCGTGGCCAGCAGTGACGACCACAGCAATGCGCTCAGCAGCTTCATGCGGTACTCCTTGTCTTGAATGGGAACAGCGGACGGTGCCGCGGCGCAGGCCACGGCACGGGGAGGATCACAGGCCCTTGGCGGCCTGGGCGACGGCGCGGAACAACGCGCGGCCCTTGTTCATCGTCTCGTCCCATTCCTTGTCCGGGTCCGAGTCGTAGACGATGCCGGCGCCGGCCTGCACGTACAGGCGGCCGTCCTTGATCACCGCGGTGCGGATCGCGATCGCGGTATCGGCATCGCCGTGCCAGCCGATGTAGCCGATGCTGCCGGCGTAGACATTGCGCTTGATCGGTTCCAGCTCGCGGATCACTTCCAGCGCGCGGATCTTCGGCGCGCCACTGACCGTGCCGGCGGGGAAGGTGGCACGCAGCACGTCGGCGTAGCTCAGGCCCGGCTGCAGCTGCCCGGTCACTTCGCTGACGATGTGCATGACGTGGCTGTAGCGTTCGATCACGAACTGCTCGCCCACTTCCACGGTGCCGGCCTTCGAGACACGGCCGGCATCGTTGCGGCCGAGGTCGATCAGCATCAGGTGCTCGGCGCGCTCCTTCGGATCGGCCAGCAGCTCGGCTTCCAGCGCCAGGTCCTGCTCGGGCGTGGCGCCACGCGGGCGGGTGCCGGCGATCGGGCGCACGGTGACTTCGCCATCCTGAAGGCGTACCAGGATTTCCGGCGAGGAACCGACCACCTGCAGGTCGCCGACATCCAGGAAATACATGTAGGGCGACGGGTTCAGTGCACGCAGCGCGCGGTACACATCCACCGGGCGCGCCTTGAACGGCACGCTCAGGCGCTGGCTGAGCACCACCTGGAAGATGTCACCGGCGCGGATGTACTCCTTGCTGCGCTGGACCGCATCGACGAAGCCTTCGCGGGTGAAACCGGAGACGAAATCCGATTCGTCCAGCACGTCGCTGTTGAGCGGTGAGGGATAACCGGCGCCCGGTGCACGCAGCTTGGCAGTCAGTGCATCCAGGCGCGCCTGCGCCTGCTCGAAGGCACCGTCGACACGCGGGTCGGCATGCACGATCAGGTACAGCCGGCCCTTGAGATTGTCGAACACCGCCAGCTCGTTGGAATCCAGCAGCAGGATGTCCGGCGTGCCCAACTCATCGCGGCCGGCCGGCGGGGCCAGGCGCGGCTCGATGTAGCCGATGCACTCGAAACCGAACCAGCCGACCAGGCCACCGGTGAAGCCCGGCAGGCCGTCCAGCTTCGGCACCGAGTGGGCGCTGCGCAGCGCCTCGACTTCGGCGAACGGGTCGGCCACTTCGCGGGTGTCCACCACCTGGCCGTCTTCGCGCACGGTCAGCGTGTGACCATGGAAGGCGTACACGCGACGCGCCGGCAGGCCGATGATCGAGTAACGACCAAAGCGCTCGCCGCCTTCGACGGATTCAAACAGGTAGGTATTGGGGCCGTCGGCGAGCTTCAGATAGACCGAGAGCGGCGTGTCCAGGTCGGACAGCACTTCGCGGACGACGGGAATGTGGGTGTGGCCTTCAGCGGCCTGCTGCTGAAACTGAGCGTGCGAGTTCAAGACGACTTTCCTTCCGGGACACAGCGTTATGGGGGCGGACGACGGCAACGGGCCACCATCGCCACCAACGGCGTGCGGAAGAAAGAGTATGCGGGGTCGTCAGGCTGGACACCCCTTGACTGTATCGCAGCTTGCGCGGCAGGGGAACCCTGGGAAACTGAACCACGGCACGGCCGGGCCGGCCACGGTCACCGGTGGCGGCGACCGGCGCGGGAACCGGTAGAGTCGACTGTCAGTCGACTTGCGCGCGTAGCGCGGGGTTTTACGCCGTCGGAACGAAGAGCAGTCGACTAACAGTCGACCCTACCCCTGCCCGGCCAGCAACGGGCAACCGACCGGCAGATGCATCCGCACCCGGCCCGGCACGCACTCGATGCGGAACCGGTGGGCCTGCACCGGTTCGCCGTCCAGATTCAGGGTCAGCGCCTTGGGCGCGTCGATCTGCAACCACGACAGCCGCGCCCGCGTGGCCAGCTGTTCCAGTGCGGCCTGGGTACCGGACTTCAGCATCTGGCCGAGGGTGGCGGTGACCTCGCCTTCCAGCTCCGGCAGCACGGTGACATCCAGCAGCCCATCGTCGATCAGCGCCTGCGGGCACAGCTGCTGGCCGCCACCGGCCTGGCGCCCGTTGCCGATGCCCAGCGCGATGAAGTCACCTTCCCAGGCGAAGTCCGGGCCGGACAGGCGCGCGTTGATCGGCTCGATGCGGCCGAGCTTGGCGATACCGGTAATGACGTAGGCCAGCCCACCCAGCATCTTCTTCAGCCCGGCATCGGTCTCCACGGTGACCTGCGTGCCGAAGCCGCCGCTGGCGAGATTGGCGCACCACCATTGCGTGCCATCGGCGTCCACGCGCAGAAGATCGATCGCATGCGGGGTCGCCTGCCCGATCAAGGCGAAGGCCTCCTTCGGCTCAGTGGGAATGCCGGCGGCAGTCGCGAAATCGTTGGCGGTCCCCATCGGAATCAGCGCCAGCGAAGGCAGCGCTTCTGCCGGTTCCTCACGATGGGCCAGCGTCTCGGCCACCGCGCTGAGCGTGCCATCGCCACCGGCGGCCACGATCACGTCCACGCCATGATCGATGGCCTCGGCCACGTAGCGTTCGGCGTCGCCGTCTTCCCAGGTCACCCGCACCTCCAGCTGCACGCCCTGCCCGCGCCAATGGCCAACGGCGTCGCGCAGTTCATCGTTGCCAGCCGATTTGCCGTTGAGGATCAGGCGCCAGCGCGGGGTGGTCATGCGGTACTTCCAGGACAGGGCGGCACAGGCTAGCAATGCGCTGTTTGTCCGCGGTGAATGTCACGCAGGTGTCATTCAGCTGCTGGAGAATGGAAGGCCATAGCAGGGACGACGGATGGAGGCAGGATCAGCCTCCCACGCATGCAGCGAGGCCACGCCAGTGATTGGCGTGGCTTTTTTTTTTGGGGGGGGTACGCAGGGAGTGCGAACCAAGGTTCGCACCCACCGGGTCGCGGTTCGCAGCCACCACACGCCTCACCCGTTGGCGAAATCGTGCAGCGCCTGACCCTGCAGCCGGTACACGGTCCACTCGTCCTGCGGTTTGGCACCGGCGGCGGTGTAGAACTCGATGGCCGGAGTGTTCCAGTCCAGCACCGACCATTCGAAACGGCCGCAGCCTTCGGCCACGGCCTGGCGTGCGATGTACTTCAGCAGCGCCTTGCCGGCACCCACGCCACGCTTTTCCTGGCTGACATAGAGGTCTTCCAGGTAGATGCCCTTGCGGCCCAGCCAGGTGGAATAGTTGTAGAAATACACCGCATAGCCGATCGCTTCACCATCGGCTTCGCAGATCAACGCCCGCGCCGTGGCATCGGGTCCGAACAGGCTCTCGGCGATGCCGATCTCATCGGTCTGCACCGAATGCTCGGCCCTCTCGTAGATGGCCAGCTCGCGGATGAAATGCAGGATCAGGCCAGCATCGGCCACGGTGGCCGGGCGGATGTTCAACACGGCCACCGTACTCATGGCTCAGCCCCGTGCCGCAGCGACGTTGGCGCGCATCTGCGCGATCACGTCCTGGTAGCTGGTCCTGGCGTTGAAGATGGCCGAACCGGCGACAAAGGTGTCGGCGCCCGCGGCAGCAATCTCGCCGATGTTGTCGGCCTTCACGCCGCCGTCGATCTCCAGGCGGATGTCCTTGCCGCTGGCGTCGATCATCTTGCGCACCACTTTCAGCTTGTCCAGCGCCGAGGGGATGAAGGCCTGGCCGCCGAAGCCCGGGTTGACCGACATCAGCAGCACCAGGTCCAGGTCATCCAGCACCCAGTCCAGGATGTCCACCGGGGTGGCCGGATTGAGCACGATGCCCGGCTTGCAGCCCAGCGAGCGGATCAGCTGGATGGTGCGGTGCACGTGGCGGCTGGCCTCCGGGTGGAAGCTGATGTAGGTGGCACCGGCTTCGGCGAAGTCCGGAATGATGCGGTCCACCGGCTCGACCATCAGGTGCACGTCGATCGGCGCGGTCACGCCGTGCTTGCGCAGGGCCTGGCAGACCATCGGGCCGATGGTCAGGTTCGGCACGTAGTGGTTGTCCATCACGTCGAAGTGGACCCAGTCCGCGCCAGCGGCGAGGACGTTGTCGACTTCCTCGCCGAGGCGGGCGAAGTTGGCGGACAGGATGGAGGGGGCGATGAGGCAGTTGGACATGGCCGGGGCCTTCGGAACGGGGAAAGGGTTCTCCCGCCCGCAGGCGGGACTGTGAGATCAGCGCTTGCGCAGGGTCTTGATGCGGTCGTAGGCGGCGTTGATGCGCCGCGACTTCTGCTCGGCCTGCTGCTGCAGCTCGGGGGCGGCGCCGCCCAGCTTGTCGGGGTGGTACTGGGAGATGAGCCTGCGGTAGGCGCGCTCGATCTCGGCATCGGTCGCCTCGGAGGTCAGCCCCAGCTCCCGATACGGGTTCTCCTTGTTCAGGCGGAACCAGTCCGAGTCGAAGGCATGGCCGATCAACAGGCCGACCACCGCGCCGAACAGCGGATTGGGCCGGAACAGCAGGGCGCCGGCGATGAATCCGAGCAGTTTTCCGTACCAGCGCATGGCGCTCCGGGGTCGACCGACGAAATGGACGCTCATTTTACGTCACAGCGGGCCCGGACCGCTTTACACTAGGCCGCCCGCTGGTCAGCGGGCCCGCCGGGTCCGTTGGGCAGCCGTATCGACAACGCCCCAGGAGTGCCCGTGCCAACCACGCTGTTGCAATCCGATCTCCCCGGCCTGCCCTTGCGCCATCGCGGCAAGGTGCGTGATGTGTTCGATATCCCGCGCGAGCGGCTGCCTGCAGGGACCCCACCGGGCGACTACCTGCTGATGGTCGCCACCGATCGCCTGTCGGCGTTCGACGTGGTGCTGCCCGACCCGATTCCGGGCAAGGGCGAGATGCTCTGCCAGGTCTCCAACTTCTGGTTCGCCAAGACCGCGCACCTGATGCCCAACCACCTGACCGGCATCGAGGTGGCCAGCGTGCTGCCCGAAGGCGTGGACCCGGCGCTGTACGCCAAGCGCGCGGTGGTCACCCGCAAGCTGAAGCCGGTGCCGGTGGAAGCGATCGCCCGCGGCTACCTGATCGGCAGCGGCTGGAAGGATTACCAGCGCACCGGCAAGGTCAGCGGCATCGACCTGCCCGACGGCCTGCGCCAGGCCGAACAGCTGCCCGAGCCGATCTTCACACCCTCGACCAAGGCCGCGGTCGGCGACCATGACGAGAACATCGATTTCGACGCGATGGTGAAGCAGGTCGGTGCGGAACTGGCCGAGCGGGTGCGCGACGCCACCCTGCGCATCTACAAGTTCGCCGCCGATTACGCCCGCGAGCGCGGCATCATCCTGGCCGACACCAAGTTCGAGTTCGGTACCGACGCCGATGGCCGGCTGTACATCATGGACGAGATGCTGACGCCGGATTCGTCGCGTTACTGGCCGGCCGACGAGTACGAAGTGGGCACCAGCCCGCCGAGCTACGACAAGCAGTTCGTGCGCGATTACCTGGAGACGCTGGACTGGGGCAAGACCGCCCCGGGTCCGAACATCCCGGCCGACATCATCGAGCGCACCCGCGCCAAGTACGCCGAGGCGCTGCAGCGCCTGGCCGGGATCAGCGTCGACTGATCCGCCTGCGCCCCCCGGCCGGAAAGGCTGGGGGGTGCGTTCGGTAGTGCCGGCCGCTGGCCGGCAACCTCATGAACTCGGCTATGCTCTGGATTGCCGGCCAACGGCCGGCACTACCGTTGTCCGAGGAAGCAACGCAGCATGCAGACATCCACCGAGCTTGCGCGGCCGATCGACCGCTATTTCGCCAGCTATTCCGACGACCATCGCAACGTGATCAACCAGCGCATCCACGTGGTGGCGGTGCCGGCGATCCTGTGGTCGGTGGTGGCCCTGCTGTGGTGCCTGCCACCGCTGATCACCTGGTTCCAGTACGGCATCTGGGCGGCGTTCGCGATGTTCAGTGCCTGGTGCTTCTACAACAAGCTGTCGCGCCCGCTGGGCATCGGCATGCTCATCCAGTTCTTCGTGTTCGGCTGCCTGTGCCGCCTGCTGGAGGCCGAGATCGGCCTGCAGGCGCTGCGCTGGCTGGCCGTGGGCGTGTTCGTGGTGGCCTGGATCGCGCAGTTCATCGGCCACAAATTCGAGGGCCGCAAGCCAAGCTTCCTGACCGACCTGACCTACCTGCTGATCGGCCCGGCCTGGGTGATGGCCAAGTTCTACCGCAAGCTGGACTGGCGCTACTGATCTGCCGGCGGCCGACAGCGGCCATCGTTTCCTGAACGAGCGGAATCCGTCACCCACACTCCACGGCGGCCCTGCCAGCCTGCGCCGGTGAATCGCCCCCACGTCCCGCCCGTCGACGGCAGCCCCTGTGCGACAGGGCCTGCGGTCTCCCTGCGTGGGCCTAGGGTGTCCCCCGAGGGCAACCGGGGAGGGACTGCAGGAACGTGATGTTGCGCCGCAGAAAAAATGAATCAGCGAACGTTACATGCAGTTGATCGCTGTTCGATGGGTTTCGGCGACATTTCGCAGCCTGTTATTCTCCCTGACCTGCTCGTGAATCATGGATTCCCTGCATGCTCCCCAGCCTGCCCCTGCTGCTGGCCCTGCCGTTCCTGATGGCAGCGGCTGTCGCGGCCTTCCCCCGTAGTTCGCGCTCGACCGCTGCCTGGCTGGCGGCACTGGCGCCGTTGGGCGGGCTGGCCATCCTCGGCTGGCTGACCCCGGCGGTGCTCGATGGCCAGGTGGTCCGCACCCTGGTTCCTTGGCTGCCACAGATCGGCCTGGACTTCACCCTGCGCCTGGACGGGCTGGCCTGGATGTTCGCCGGGCTGGTGCTCGGCATCGGCGCCCTGGTGGTGCTGTATGCGCGCTACTACCTGAGCCAGCAGGACAACGCGCACCGCTTCTACTGCTACCTGCTGCTGTTCATGGGCGCCATGCTGGGCATGGTGCTGTCGGGCAACCTGCTGTTGCTGATGGTCTTCTGGGAAATGACCAGCATCAGCTCGTTCCTGCTGATCGGCTTCTGGTCGCACCGCCAGGACGCCCGCGAAGGCGCGCGCATGGCGCTGGTGATCACCGGCGGCGGCGGCCTGGCACTGCTCGGTGGCGTGCTGCTGATCGGCCGCATCGTCGGCAGCTTCGACCTGGACGTGGTGCTGGCCGCCGGCGAGCAGATCCGCGCCAGCGCGCTGTACCCGTACGCCCTGTTCCTGGTGCTGGCCGGCATCTTCACCAAAAGCGCGCAGTTCCCGTTCCACTTCTGGCTGCCGCACGCGATGGCCGCGCCGACCCCGGTCTCGGCCTACCTGCACTCGGCCACCATGGTGAAGGCCGGGGTGTTCCTGCTGGCGCGGCTGCATCCGGCGCTGGCCGGCAGCGACCTGTTCTTCTATACGGTCAGCGGCATCGGCGCGCTGACCCTGCTGATCGGTGCCTGGAACGCGATCTTCCAGCACGACCTGAAAGGCCTGCTGGCGTACTCGACCATTTCCCACCTGGGCCTGATCACCCTGCTGTTCGGCCTGTCCACGCCGATGGCGGTGGTCGCCGGCGTGTTCCACATCCTCAACCACGCCACCTTCAAGGCCTCGCTGTTCATGGCCGCCGGCATCATCGACCACGAAACCGGCACCCGCGACATGCGCAAGCTGGGGGGGCTGCGCAGGCTGATGCCGTTCACCAGCGCGCTGGCGATCATCGCCTCGCTGGCGATGGCCGGGATCCCGCTGCTCAACGGCTTCCTGTCCAAGGAAATGCTGTTCGCCGAAGCGATTACGGCCGGCGGCCCGGGCATCATGCGCACGGCGGTGTCGATCGCTGCGTTGCTGGCAGGCGTGTTCGGCGTGGCGTACAGCCTGCGCTTCGTGCACGACACCTTCTTCGGCGCTGGCCCGCACGACCTGGACCGCGTGCCCCACGAGCCGCCGCGCTGGATGAAGGTGCCGGTGGAGCTGCTGGTGGTGATCTGTGTGGCGGTGGGCGTGGCACCCGCACTGACCGTAGCGCCGGTGCTGCATGCCGCTGCGGCCTCGATCCTCGGCACCGCCATGCCCGAATACAGCCTGGCGGTGTGGCACGGCTTCAACCTGCCGCTGGCGATGAGCGCGATCGGCGTGGTCGGTGGCGTGGCGCTGTACTTCGGCCTGCGCAGGCTGATCAACCTGCATGCCGTGACCAATGTCAGCACGGGCCGCAATGTGTTTCACGCCCAGCTGGACGCTGTGTCCGCGCTGGCCATGCGCCTGACCAGCGGCATCGCCAACGGCAGCCTGCAGCGCATGCTGCTGGGCCTGGTGCTGGTGGCGATCGTGGTTGCCGCGGCGCCGTTCGTGGCCAACCCAGCCTCGCCGAACTGGACCGCGCCGCAGCCGATTCCGCTGCTGGGCTGGGCCCTGTGGCTGGTGATGATGGCCTGCGCGGTCGCCACCCTGCGCATCTACAAGCAGCGCCTGCTGGCGGTGCTGCTGGTCGGCGGCGTCGGCCTGATGGTGGCGCTGACCTTCGTGTTCCTGTCCGCGCCCGACCTGGCCCTGACCCAGCTGCTGGTGGAGATGGTGACGCTGGTGCTGATGCTGCTGGGCATGAACTACCTGCCGGCGCAGTCCGGGCCGGAGCGGCCGCGCTGGCGCAAGCGCCGCGACGCGGTGATCGCGATCATCGCCGGTGCCGGGCTTGGCGCGCTGGCCTATTCGGCGATGACCCTGCCGCCGAACACCATGGCCGGCGAGCTGCTCGCCCGCGCGTTGCCCGAGGCCTACGGCCAGAACGTGGTCAACGTGATCCTGGTCGACTTCCGTGGCTTCGATACCTTCGGCGAGATCACCGTGTTCGGCATCGCCGCGCTGGTGGTGCATGCGCTGCTGCGGCGTACGCGGATGGCGCCGGAGCAGATCATGCCCGGCCCGCCGATCAAGCTGCCGGTACCGGCCGACCTGGCGCAGATCATGTTCCCGCTGACCCTGACCGTGTCGATCTTCCTGTTCCTGCGCGGGCACAACGCACCGGGTGGCGGCTTCATCGCCGGCCTGGTCTTGGCAGTGCCGCTGCTGATCCAGTACGTGATCCAGGGCACTGCATCGGTGGAGTCGCGCTTCGGCTTCGACTACATCCGCTGCATCGGCATGGGCCTGCTGATCGCCCTGCTCAGCGGCAGCGCGTCGATGCTGTTCGGCGTGCCGTTCCTGACCAGCGGCCATCTCGACCTGCACCTGCCGCTGATCGGCGAGGTACCGCTGGCCAGCGCAATCGGCTTCGACATCGGCGTCTATCTGGTGGTGTTCGGCGGCGCCATGCTGATGCTGTCGATGATGGGCACGATCAAGCCGTCGCGTACCCGCACCGCCCGCAAGGGTGAGATCGACCTGCAACGCCGTTCGGCCCGCACCGGGGAGATGCACTGATGGAACTGGCCCTGGCTACCGCGATCGGCGTGCTGACCGCCATCGGCATCTACCTGCTGCTGCGTGCACGCAGCTTCGATGTGATCCTCGGCATGACCTTCCTGTCCTACGCCACCAACCTGCTGATCTTCGCCGGCGGCCGGGTGGTGCTGGGCAAGGCGCCGGTGCTGCAGGAAGGCGTGGACAGCCACCTGGGCAACTACACCGACCCGCTGCCACAGGCGCTGGTGCTGACCGCGATCGTGATCGCATTCGCGATGACCGCGGTGAGCATTGTGCTGGCCATGCGCAGCCGCAGCGACAACCACAGCGACCACGTGGATGCGCACGAGCCGGATGACGACCTCCAGGATGGAAGCGTGCCGCCGCGCCAGGGCGAGGACCGCGCATGAACCATCTGGTGATCCTGCCCATCCTGATTCCGCTGCTGGGTGCCGCGCTGTCGCTGTTCGTCGAACACCGCCGCTATGGCCCCAGGGTGCAGCGGGCGGTGGCCTGGACCGCGCTTTCGGCGCTGGCGCTGGCAGTCGGCCTGCTGTTTGCCACCACTGCCAGTGGTGAAATCAACGTCTACCTGCTTGGCGACTGGCCGTCGCGGCTGGGCATCGCGCTGGTGGCCGACCGGCTGTCGGCGTGGATGCTGCTGACCACCCTGCTGCTGGCCATTCCCTGCCTGCTGCACGCCTGCTCGGGCTGGGACCGCCGCGCGCCGCACTTCCATGCGCTGTTCCAGTTCCAGCTGGTCGGCCTCAACGGCGCGTTCCTGACCGGCGACATCTTCAACCTGTTCGTGTTCTTCGAGGTGATGCTGATCGCCTCCTACGGCCTGCTGCTCAGTGGTGGCCGCGGCCTGCGCATGCGCATCGGCCTGCACTACGTGGTGTTCAACGTCACCGCCTCGACCCTGTTCCTGGTCGCGCTGGGCCTGCTGTATGCCTCGCTGGGCTCATTGAACATGGCCGAGCTGTCGCAGCGCATCGCCGAGGTACCGCCGGCACAGCTGACCCTGGTGAAGGCGACCATGGGCCTGTTGCTGCTGGTGTTCTGCGCCAAGGCCGCGCTGATGCCGCTGTACCTGTGGCTGCCGGAAGCCTATTCGCGCGCACCGGCGGCGGTGGCGGCGCTGTTCGCGATCATGACCAAGGTCGGCCTGTACTCGGTGCTGCGCATCCAGATGCTGTGGTTCGGCGACGATGCCGGCGCGATGGCCGGCTATGGCCGCGACTGGCTGCTGTGGGCCGGCGTGGCGACGCTGGTGCTGGGCGGCCTCGGCGCGCTGGCCGCCACCCGCCTGCGCGTGCTGATCTCCTACCTGGTGATCGTGTCGGCGGCCACGCTGTTCATCGCCTTCTCGGTGGGCACGCCACAGGTGCTCTCGGCGGGCCTGTACTACCTGCCGCACAGCAGCTTCGTCGCTGCCGCGCTGTTCCTGGTTGCCGACCTGATCCGTCGCCGCCGTGGTGGCGCCAGCGACCGCAAGGAAGTGGTCGCGCCGATGCCGGGCAAGGAGACGCCCGCCGTGCTGTTCCTGATCGGCGCGGTGTCGGTGGCCGGCCTGCCGCCGCTGTCCGGCTTCCTGGCCAAGGCCGCGCTGCTGGCCGGCATGCCGGCGCAGTACACCGCCCCGGTCTGGACCGCTGTGCTGGTCAGCAGCCTGCTGGTGATCATGGGCCTGACCCGGGGGGGCATCCGCCTGTTCTGGCGCGTGCCACCGATTGATCCGGAGGCACCGAAGCCGCGCAAGGCTCCCCTGCGCCGGGTAGAGCTCTATGCCGCCTGCCTGCTGCTGGCCTACGGCATCGGCATGACCCTGGCCGCTGCACCGTTGATGCGCTACACCGACGCCACCGCCGCACAGCTGCTGCACCCCAGCGAGTACGTGCAGCAGCTGCGCGCGACCACGCCGGAGATCCGCCAGCCATGACTGCCCAGCGCTCCCTGTTCCGTCGCCTGATTCCGTCGCCGATGCTCAGCATCATGGTGGTGGCGTTCTGGCTGCTGATGTCCGACAGCTTCACCCTCGGCCAGATCGTGCTGGGCCTGCTGCTGGGCGTGGTGGTGCCGCTGTTCGCTGCACGCCTGGACCGCGAGTTCGCGCGCATCGGTACGCTGCGGCCGCTGCCCAGGCTGGTGTGCGTGACTCTGTGGGACATCCTGATGTCCAACATCCGTGTCGCCCTGCAGGTACTGGGGCCGGAGAAGAACATCCACCCCGGTTTCATCTGGCTGCCGCTGGACATCGCCAACATCCATGGCATCGCTGCGCTGACCAGCATGATCACGCTGACCCCGGGCACGGTCTCGGCCGCGCTCAGCGACGACCGCAAGTACCTGCTGGTGCACGTGCTGCACCTGGAGGACCCGCAGGACCTGATCGATACGATCAAGCGCCGTTACGAGGCGCCGTTGATGGAGATCTTCCCATGACCGGTTTTGAAGTCATCCAGACCACCCTGGTGGTGTGCATGCACGTGGTCGGCCTGGCGATGCTGCTGGCCACCTGGCGGCTGTTGCGCGGGCCGACCGTGCCCGACCGCATCCTCGCGCTGGACACGCTGTCGGTGACCGCGATCGCTGAGCTGATGCTGTTCGGCATGTACCTCAACTCGCCGATCTACTTCGAGGCGGCGCTGATCATCGCCATGCTCGGCTTCGGCAGCACCGTGGTGCTGAGCAAGTTCGTGCTGCGCCGGGACATCGTCGAATGATCACCGTGATCCAGATCGTTCTGTCGATCCTGCTGCTGTTCGGCTGCTTCTTCATCCTGGTCGGCGCACTGGGCCTGGTGAAGCTGTCCACCTTCTTCAAGCGCCTGCACGCACCGACCAAGGCCAGCACGCTGGGGGTGGGCTGCGTGCTGGTGTGCTCGGTCTGCTACCACATCTTCCTCGGCCAGGACCCGCAGCCGCGCGAGCTGCTGATCACCGTGTTCCTGTTCATCACCGCGCCGATCAGCGCGCACATGATGGCCAAGGCCGCGCTGTCGCTGCTGATGGAGACCCGCCCCAGCCTGCCGGGCAACGAGCGTGCCGCCGAGGAGCAGCTGCCGCCACCGGAACCGGTGCGGGAAGAAGAAACCACGCAGAACCGGTAGGTGCCGACCGCTGGCCGGCACGAACAGCAGCCGAGCGTGGGCTCGGCTCTACAGCGCCGGTGCGCCGACCAGCAGCAGTTCCAGCACGAACCAGCCTACGAACGCGACCAGCAGTATCCCGCCTTCGCCACGACTGATCTTCAGGTCGCCGCGCAGCATCGGGTAAAGCACCAGCGCAAACGCCAACAGCGCCGGCAGTTCCAGGCGCACGAACGAGGCCGGCAAGGCCAACGGCTGCAATACCGCCATCGCACCGATCACCAGCAGCAGATTGACCACGCTGGAACCCAGCACGTGGCCGAGCACCATGTCGCCATGCCCGCGACGCGAGGCGGCAATGGCGGTGGCCACCTCCGGCAGTGCGGTGCCGATCGCCACCGGCAACAGGCCGACCAGCAACGGCGTCCAGCCCAATGCGGCACCGAAGTCGGCGGCAGCACCCACCACCAGGCGCGCGCCCCAGTACAGGGTCAGTGCGGCGATCAGCACGCGCAGCACGTTCAACGGCAGGCTGGTGCGGCTCAGCGCGGATTCGGCGATGGCTGCCTGCACCTCGGCGCTCTCGACGCGGCTGCGGCGCAGCAACAGCACCTGCATGACGATGAAGCCCGCCACCAGCACGCCGCCTTCCCAGCGCACCAGGCGACCATCCAGACCGAACAGGATCAGCAGCACGCCGGCCGCCAGCAGCGACCACCACAGCACCGCCTGCAGGCGCGCGCGCAGCAGCAGGGGCGCGGCGATGGCGGCCACCGCCAGGGTCAAACCCAGATTGACGATGCTGCTGCCCACTGCATTGCCCAGTGCCAGCTCCGGTTGGCCGACCGCCAGCGCACGTGCGTTGACCGCCAGTTCCGGCAACGAGGTGGTCACGCCGAGCAGCAGCAGCCCGGCAGTGAACGGGCTGGCCCCGAAGCGCTGGGCCAGGCCAGAGACGGCCTTGACGATGGAGTCCCCGCCCAGTGCCAGCAGCAGCAGGCCGAGCAGGAACCAGGCAATGGCAATGGCGATCATCGAGCACTCCCCAGCAGTGGTGGCGCGATTCTACGCTTGGCCCGAGCGCATGGCTGGGCGGTGGATCAAGGATCAGCCACAGCCTTCCGCATAGTCGACCTGCGGGGTCTGCCCGACCCGCCAGGCACCCACCCGGCCATCGGCACCGAGCGCGAAGTCGATCACTGCCCCGCCCTCCTGCGCCGGCCGCACGCGCAGGTGCTGGGCCTTCTCGTCGTACTTGTCGGGACCGACGTCAGCGCGCTCGGGATACAGCACCTGCAGCTCGCCCAGGGTCATGCCGACCTTGCCGCCGCCCGGTGCGGTGATGGTGGCGCTGCGCACGTCGTAGCGCACCAGCTTGCGGCCTTCGATCATCAGCCGCGGGTCCTCAGCATCCTGCGGGCGCAGGAAGTAGCAGCCGTCGTTGCCGTCGTCGGCGGGCAGCGGCTTGCCGGCGGCATCGGTGCCCAGCCCCTGCAGTGGCGTGCCAAAACCACTGCGGACTTCGGCGATGCCGGTGCCCAGCTTCGCACCAGCGAAGCCGTCCAGGCGGGCTGGACTGTCCTTGCGGGGGTCGTTCGCCGGGCGGGCCGCCAGATCAGGATCCGTCGACTGGGCGGGACCGGTCGCCGAGGCGGTTTCCGCCGGGGTGTCGCTGCCGCTGCCGGCGGCGCCCTGCTTGTCCGGGCCGCCACTGCAGGCGGCGAGCGAAAGGAGCAACAGACCAGCAATCGGGAGGTGCTTCATCGGTGCGGTTCCCTGGCACGAAGGTAGCTGCACGCTAGCGCAGCGCGCGTGCAGAAGCTGCATTGTCATCGCGGTTTCATCGCCCTCGTTCAGGCTCGGCGTGCACCGACCTGGCTGTCCCTTCCATGCAACCGCGCAAGACCGAACTCGCCCGAACCGCGCTGCAGGCCCACCGCGCGCCGCTGGACATGCGCCAGCGCCGGTTGCTGATCCTGTGCGACGGCCAGCGCAGCATCACCGACCTGACCGTCCTGCTCGGCCAGGATGCGCCCGCGATGGTCATCCAGCTGGTGCAGGCCGGCTACCTGAGCACCGGTACCGGTGCCGCAGCCCCGCCACCGCCGCCGCCGGCAACACCTGCCACAGCGGCGGCCACAGCGGGCGAGCGCCGCCGCTCGCTGGTGGCTGCGCGCATCTACGTGCTGGGCATCCTGGAAATGCAACGCCACCCGCAGGCGGCGGCCTTGTTCCGCGACCTGCAGCAGGCCCGCGCGGAAAGCGACGTACTGCAGGTGCTGCAATCAGCGATGCAGATGCTGCCCGGACTGACTTCGGTGGGCTATTGCCAGCGTGTACGCCAACGCCTGCTGGAGGCGCTGCCGTTGGAGCACTGCGACGCGTTCGCCGAGGTGGCCTGAAGAAAAAAGGGGACGGAGGGGATTAAGTCGTTTCAAGCACACGTGCGCTGATTGCGGCTTAATCCCCTCCGTCCCCTTTTCCGGGTCAGCGGTAGTTGTTGCGCAGGCCGTTCCAGCACTGCTGGTAATCGCCCTGGCGGTGGCCGGCGGCCAGTGCCTGTGCGGTCGGGCGGATCACCGCGCGGGTCTCGAACATGAAGGCCATCGTGTCCTTGATCACGTCCGCCTTGGACAGATCGGCATTGGACGCCTTGTCGAAGGTCGGTGCGTCCGGGCCGTGGCCGCTCATGCAGTTGTGCAGCGACGCGCCGCCCGGCACGAAGCCTTCGGCCTTGGCATCGTAGGCGCCATGCACCAGGCCCATGAACTCGCTGGCGATGTTGCGGTGGAACCACGGTGGACGGAACGTGTTCTGCGCCACCAGCCAACGCGGCGGGAAGATCGCGAAGTCCATGTTGCTGGTGCCGGGCGTGTCGCTGGGCGAATGCAGCACCAGGAAGATCGACGGGTCCGGATGGTCGTAGCTGATCGAGCCAATGGTGTTGAAGCGGCGCAGGTCGTAACGGTACGGCGCGTAGTTGCCGTGCCAGGCCACCACGTCCAACGGCGAATGGTCGATCGGCGCACGCCACAGGCGGCCCTCGAACTTGGCGATCAGCTCGAAATCGCCATCGACATCCTCGAATGCGGCGTGCGGGGTTTCGAAGTCGCGCGGATTGGCCAGGCCGTTGGAACCGATCGGGCCAAGGTCGGGCAGCTTCAGCAGCGCACCGTAGTTCTCGCAGATGTAGCCGCGACTGGGGCCGTCCGGCAGCTCCACGCGGAACCGCACGCCACGCGGAATCACTGCGATCTGCTGCGGCTCGATCTCGATCACGCCCAGCTCGGTCAGCAGGCGCAGCGCGCCCAGCTGCGGCACGATCAGCAGCTCACCGTCGGCGTTGTAGAAGTAGCGGCCGACCATGTCGCGGTTGGCAGCGTAGAGGTGGATGCCCACGCCAGCATGCGCATCGGGCGAACCGTTGCCCCCCATCGTGTACAGGCCTTCGACGAAGTCGGTCGGCGACTCCGGCAGCGGCAGCGGACTCCAGCGCAGCTGGTTCGGCGAGGCCGGCTGTGCGCCGAAATCACAGTGCAGCTGCGACTGCGCGAACGGGGTGAACTCGCCATGGGTCACCGCCGGGCGGATCCGGTACAGCCAGCTGCGGCGATTGCTGCCGCGCGGCGCGGTGAAGGCGGTGCCGGTCAACTGTTCGGCGTACAGGCCGTGGGCCACCTTCTGCGGTGAGTTCTGTCCGACCGGCAGCGCGCCGGCGACGGCCTCGGTGGCGAACTCGTTGCCAAAGCCGGACTGGTAGCCACGGGCGGTGATGGCGGGGGACATGGGAACTCCAGAGATTGCCGGCCAGCGGCCGGCACTACCATTCGGACAGGCAATGTCGACCGGAAGCCGACATTGCCTGCAGACCTTACAGCACGCCGCGGCGGATCTGGTCGCGCTCGATGCTCTCGAACAGCGCGGTGAAGTTGCCTTCGCCGAAGCCCTCGTTGCCCTTGCGCTGGATGATCTCGAAGAAGATCGGGCCGATGCAGTTCTGGGTGAAGATCTGCAGCAGCTTGCGCTGATGGGTTTCCGGATCGGCATCGATCAGGATCTTGTTCCTGGCCAGGCGCGGCACGTCTTCACCGTGGTTCGGCACGCGCTGGTCGATCACGTCGAAGTAGGTCTCCGGGGTGTCGAGGAAGTCCACGCCCTGCGCGCGCATCGCTTCGACGGTCTCGTAGATGTTCTCGGTGAAGCAGGCGATGTGCTGGATGCCCTCGCCCTTGTACGCGTCCAGGTACTCGTTGATCTGGCTCTTCGGGTCGGACGATTCGTTCAGCGGGATGCGCACGATGCCGTCCGGCGCGGTCATCGCCTTGGACACCAGGCCGGTCTTCAGGCCCTTGATGTCGAAGTAGCGGATCTCGCGGAAGTTGAACAGGCGCTCGTAGTAGTCCGACCACTGCTGCATGTTGCCGAAGTACAGGTTGTGGGTCAGGTGGTCGATGAAGGTCAGGCCGAAGCCCACCGGGTGCAGGTCGGCACCGGCGATCGGCTCGTAGTCGCCGTCGTAGATGCTGCCGGCGCTGCCATAGCGGTCGACCAGGTACAGCATGCAGTCGCCGATGCCCTTGATGACCGGCGCGCTGACCGCCTTGCTGTCCGGCTTGAAGGCGATGGCTTCGGCGCCGTTGCCCAGCGCGGTCTGGTAGACCTCCTGGCCCGGCTTCTTGAAGCGGATGGCGAAGCCGCAGGCGCACGGACCGTGCTTTTCGGCGAAGTCGGCGGCGAACGAATCGGGGTCTTCATTGACCAGGAAGTTGACGTCGCCCTGGCGATAGACGGTAATCGGACGCTGCTTGTGCTTGAGCACCGCGCTGAAGCCCATCTTCCGGAAGTACTCGTGCAGCTCCTGGCCGCGGCCGGCCGGGGCGGCGAATTCGACGAACTCGAAGCCGTCGATGCCCATCGGGTTCTCGAAGGTGGTGACCTGCATGCCGGGGTTGGGGTGCGAGGTAGTCGGGACTGCGGTATTCATGGCGTGGCTCCGAATCGGTACCGCATCGGTACAAACCAGGTGCGGGCAGGTAGGGACCCGGCGAGAATGCAGGGTCTGGACCTCCCCCTTATAGTTACACTTGAAACCACCAGCAAGGTGCACCGCAACATGAGCCCCGATCCCGCCTCGACCCGCCTGCGTGCCTCGCACGTCCTGCTCGACCTGGAACAGTTCCTGCCGTACCGGCTGAGCGTGCTGTCCAACCGGGTCAGCGGCAACATCGCCAAGCTATACGGCGATCGTTACGGTCTGGCGATTCCCGAATGGCGGGTCATCACCATCCTGGCGCTGTACCCGGGTTCCTCGGCCAGCGAGGTCTCCGACCGCACGGCGATGGACAAGGTGGCGGTCAGCCGCGCCGTGGCCCGCCTGCTGGAGCGCGGCTTCATCAAGCGCGAGACGCATGGCGACGACCGCCGCCGCTCGGTACTGGCGCTGTCGGCCGCCGGTTTCGAGGTGTACGAGACCATCGCACCGATGGTGATCGAGATCACCCGCAAGCTGATGTCGGTGCTGAGCGAGGAGGAAGAGCAGGTGCTGGAAAAGCTGATCCTGCGCCTGGCCGGCGAAGGCCTGGAGCGGATGGGCCAAGGGGTCTGAAAGAAAAAAGGGGACGGAGGGGATTAAGCCGCAATCAGCACAGGTGTGCTCAAAGCGACTTAATCCCCTCCGTCCCCTTTTTCAGCTGAGGTGCTTGCGGCGTGCATGGATCCACGGCACCGCGAGCGCCGCGATGGCGCCGCCGGCGAAGCCGAGCGAGGCGGCCACCGTGGCCGCTTCGACCGCCCCCGGCAGCGCCAGCGCCGCCGCCACCAGCAGCAGCGAGGGCAGGCCGACGAAGGTACCCAGGAAGAAGTGCCAGCGCGGCGACCAGGTGTTGAGCTGCAGCAGGCTGACCGGCTGCCAGGCGTCGGAGGCGGCGTCCTCGGCGATCTTCGCCACCGCCTTGGCCAGGTCCACTTCGGGCAGCGCGCGGCCCAGGCGTGCGCTGGCCAGCAGTTCGGCCACCGCCTCCACCGGCGGGAACGTGGCCGGCCACGCCACCGGCGCCGGCACGCCGTAGGCGGTCAGCAGCGGCACGCTCAGCCACGGCGCCACCAGCGGCCGCATGCGGCGGTGGCCGTGCACGCACCAGATCTGCGGCTGGCCGTGCGCGGTGACGTTGTACAGCGCCAGTTCGTTGGCCGGCGGATAGCCCAGCATGGTCACCCGCGCGGCCAGACTGTCCTGGCCCATCGCGCGCAGGAAGCCCGGGCGGCTGCGGCCTTCCTGCATCCACGCCAGGCCCAGCGCACCCACCAGATACGCCTCGGCGACGTCCTTGCTGCCGGCCGTGGCGCGCTCGTCACTGGCCAGGTACCAGGCCAGCGACTTGGGTTCGGCAACATCCTCCAGGCCCCATCGGCTGTCATCCCCCAGCACGTGCCGCACCGGCAGACGGGCAGGCGCGGTTTCGCCACGCTCCCCGGTCTGCAGGAAGGGCAGCACGCCCTGGATGAAGGTGGACAGCTCGATCGCGCGCGCGCCGTGCCCCTGCCATTCCGGCGGCAGCAGCCCGGCCAGCTGGCCTTCGGCGGCCATCGCATCAAGGCGCGCCTTCTGTTCGACCAGCTTCTGCACAGCGCCCTTCAACACCACGTTGTCGGGCAGCGCGATCTGCGGCAGGCGGTGGCGGGGCGGGGCCAGTTCGACGGTTTCCTCGCCGGTGCCGGCGTCGTCCAACAGGGTTTCCTGCGCCGGCAAAGTCACGCCCTCGCCGGCCCCACCCTCGGCCAGGTGGCTGGCAGGTTCGGCCAATCGTTCGGCGTGGTCGCTGTGCATGGGCGTTCCGGTAGGTTGCGTCGACGAGGCGTCGACCGAGGTCCTTGCCGGTAACGGCGTACATGCAGTGAAGTTGAGACGCCGATTCGAAGAGTGTGACGGCGCGCGCAGTAGATTCGCGCGGGCGTGGATGCACTTCTGTGCCGACCAACGGTCGGCACCCACCGGGGTTGGCGGCCAGCGGTCGGCACCCACCAGAGCATGCCGGCCAGCGGCCGGCACTACCCTATTCCGGTTTGTCGGGTGCCCAGTGCTTGAGGAACGCGCTCACCCGTGCAGGCTGGAAGGCTTCGCCCTTGCGCAGCTCAGCAGTCGCCTGCGACACCAGCAGGCTGCCATCGGCGTCCAGTACCAGCAGGTGCGGATAGTCGCGCTCCATTTCGGGGAACTGGGCGAAGAAGGCGGTGTTGGGCTGTTCGTCGCTGGCGTTGACCTTCACCCACACGTAGTGGGCGTCGCGAAAGCGGCGCAGGTCGCCGTTGCCCTCGACCATTTCGTCCAGCGCCCGGCAGCGCTCACAGGCGGCGTTGCCGATCTCGAGCAGGATGCGCTTCTTGCCGCGCTGGGCTTCCACCTTGGCGGTGGCCAGGTCATCGGCGGGGTCGCGGGCCGGGTCGAACTGCGCGCCGAGCCCGGCGATGGCGGCAATGTCTGCCGCCACCGGGGTGTTGCCCGAGGCCACCGGTTCGCTGGGGTCAGCGACCGGTGGCTCGGTGGGTCGGGTATCCAGGGGTTGCGTGGGCTCGGCGGTGGCAGGCGGTTGCGGTTGCGAACAGGCGCCGATCAGCGCCGCACAGATCACCACTACCGCAGTACCGAGCCTGCTACGCATGCCTTCTACCCTCTCATCATCATTTGACGCCGTGCATCAGCTTGTTGATCAGCGGGGCGATCAGGAACAGCACCACGCCGGAGCCGATCAGGGCCCAGAACCCGAAGGTATACCCCTTCAGGGCCGACTCGACCGTCATGCCGCCTTCACCACTGACCACGCCAGCGAAGATGCCCGACAGGTTGTTGCCGATGCCGGTGGACAGGAACCAGCCACCCATGCCGAAGCCGACCAGGCGCACCGGGGCCAGCTTGGTCACCATCGACAGGCCGATCGGCGACAGGCACAGCTCACCGACCGACTGGATGACGTAGACCATGAACAGGGTCCAGAACGGAATCTTGCCGTCCACGACCATCTGCGACAGGGCGAACATCAGCAGGGCGAAGGCGGCGCCGTTGAACAGCAGGCCCAGGCCGAACTTGCGCGGAATGGACGGATTGGCGCGGCCCATGGCCACCCAGATCCAGGCGATGACCGGGGCCAGGGTGATGATCGCCACAGAGTTGACCGACTGGAACCACGCGGTCGGGAACGTCCAGTCGCCGAACTGGCGGTTGACGATGTTCTCGGCCAGGAAGGTGAACGAGCTGCCGGCCTGTTCGAAGAACATCCAGAACATCACGTTGAAGGCGAAGATGATCAGCATGGCGATCACGCGGTCGCGCTGCACCTTGCCCTCGCGGATGCCCTCCACCAGCAGCAGCACGGCAAGCGCGGTGAACATCGCACCCAGGATCCAGGCCAGCGCGGTGGCGCCGGTAGCCAGCAGGAAGTAGGCCACCGGGATGGCGACCACGGCACCGGCCAGCACCATGATGATGCGGCCGAAGCCTTCAGCGCCGGCCGGGGGTGCGCCGATGCCCTTCAGGCCGGCGCGACCGATGTAGAACCACACCAGCGAGATCAGCATGCCCACGCCCGAAGCGATGAACACGACCTTGTAGGACGGCATCGCATCGGTACCGAACACCTTGCGGGCCAGGTACTCGGTCAGCACCGGGGCGATCATCGCGCCGATGTTGATGCCCATGTAGAAGATGGTGAAGCCCGAGTCGCGGCGCTCGTCCTTCAGGCCGTACAGCTTGCCGACCATGGTCGAGATGTTGGGCTTGAACAGGCCGTTTCCGACGATGATCGTGGCCAGGCCGAGCTTGAAGATGTGCTCCTGCGGCAGCGAGATCATGAACAGGCCAGCGGCCATGATGATCGCGCCGGTCAGGATCGAGCGCTGGTAGCCCAGCACCCGGTCGGCCACGTAGCCACCGAAGATCGCCGCGGCGTACACCAGGGCCAGGTAGGCGCCATAGATGCGGCTGGCGTCGCCTTCACCGGCAGCGCTGCCGTTGTAGAACTGGGCAACGATGTACAGCACCAAGGCCCAGCGGATGCCATAGAACGCAAAGCGCTCCCAGAACTCGGTCATGAACAGCATCCACAACGGGCGCGGGTGGCCCAGCGTGGTCTTGAAGTCCGGCAGCGCCGGCTCTGGGGTGTTCGCAGTGGCGTTTACGCTCATGCGGATTTCCTGGTTCGGTGGATGACGAGCACGTCCGCTGTGCAGTTGGAGCAACGCGCGAGGATCACCGACTTGTGGCGTTCACGTCAAATACACGCCGTTTGAGGCAGGTGCCGTCCTGCTCGCTGAACTTGCATCTGAAACGATCCAGCCAATGGCCGGGGTCCAAGCTGAATGGGGGTCAGCCCAGTTCTGCCGGGGGCGCGGCCTGCAGGCTGGTGCGCACCTGGAACAGTTCGGGGAAGAAGGTCAGTTCCAGCGCCTTGGCCAGGAAGCCCACGCCGGACGAGCCGCCGGTGCCGCGCTTGAAGCCGATCACCCGCATCACGGTGCGCATGTGCCGGAATCGCCACAGCTGGAAGGCCGTCTCCAGATCCACCAGGTCCTCGCACAGCGCGTACTCGCGCCAGTAGCGGTCGGTGTCCTGGTAGATGCGCTCGAACACCGGCTGCAGTGCGTCGTCGGCTACGTGCGGCTGGGTCCAGTCATGGGCCTCGTAGACCGCCGGGACAGCATGGCCGAAGCGGGCCAGGTACTTCAGGAATTCCTCGTACAGGCTCGGCGCCTCCAGCACGGTGCGCAGCTGCGCCTGCCCTGCCGGGTCGTGCTCGAACACCTGCAGCATCTGCGCGTTCTTGTTGCCCAGCAGGAACTCGATGTAGCGGTACTGCAGCGACTGGAAGCCCGAAGACGGGCCCAGCACGTCGCGGAAGCCCATGTATTCGGACGGGGTCAGCGTTTCCAGCACCGACCACTGCTCGGTCAGCTGGCGCAGCACCTGCTTGCTGCGCGCCAGCACCTTGCGGCACTGCCAGACTTCATCGCGCTGCAGGAAGCCGATCGCGGCACGCAGTTCGTGGCCCAGCAGCTTCAGCCACAGCTCCGAGGTCTGGTGCTGGATGATGAAGAGCATCTCGTCATGGTGCGGCGGGTTGGACAGCGGCTGCTGCGCGCTGAGCAGCTGGTCCAGCCGCAGGTAACCGCCATAGGTCAGGCGGCCCTGCAGGTCGGTGTGGATGCCGGCTTCGAGATCGCGTTGGTTGTTGTCGACGGACATGGGCGGGACCAGATCGGGGGCGGCAAGGGTAGCGCGTTGCCGCCGCGCTGGCAGCCGCCGGGTCCATACCGGAGCGTGCGGTTGGCCGTGGAGCATCGGCCGATCCCGGGCCTGCGCGTGGAACCGTCCAGGCCGTTGTACTGGCGGTCAGCCAGAGGCGTATTCTGATGCTTTGCAGCAACGACTGAATACGTTGTTGTTATTGGCCCCCCACCCGCCGGCAGGGGTAAAACGGGGAATCTCCGTGTTGCGGCGCAGGAAGGCTATTCCGTACGCGTTCCTTAACATGGCGATTCATATCATTTGTAACTTCTCTGTCGAAGGTGCAGTACGCAATGACGGTTGCCGCTGAATTCAAGATCGAATACCTGCAGTACCTGGACACGGACGGCACGCTCGTCCGCGATGACCTGCCCGCGTCGCTGCGCGACCCCAAGGTCCTGGTACCGCTGTTCAAGCAGATGCTGTTCGTACGCACGTTCGACAGCAAATCCATCGCGCTGCAGCGCACCGGCAAGCTCGGCACCTATGCCGCCTGCCTGGGCCATGAAGCCGCGCACGTGGGTATCGGCGCTGCGATGCAGAAGGACGACGTGTTCGCGCCTTCGTACCGCGAGTATGGCGCGATGTTCATGCGTGGCGTGCGCCCGCACGACGTGCTGATGTACTGGGGCGGCGACGAACGCGGCAATGATTACGGCGGCAACGCGGCCAAGGACTTCCCGTTCTGCGTGCCGATTTCCACCCAGTGCCTGCATGCCGCCGGTGCCGCGCTGAAGTTCAAGCTCAACAAGGAACCGCAGATCGCGGTGGCCGTGTGTGGCGATGGCGGCAGCTCCAAGACCGACTTCTACGCGGCATTGAATTCGGCCGGCGCCTACAAGCTCCCGCTGATCCTGTGCATCGTCAACAACGGCTGGGCCATCTCGGTGCCGCGTTCGGCCCAGACCGGTGCCGAAACGCTGGCGCAGAAGGGCCTGGCGGGCGGCCTGCACTGCCTGCAGGTGGACGGCAACGACCTGATCGCGGTGCTGGCGGCAATGGAACAGGCGCGCGAACGTGCGCTGGCCGGCGACGGTGGCACCGTGCTGGAACTGATGACCTACCGCCTGTCCGACCACACCACCGCCGATGACGCGCGCCGCTACCGCGACGATGCCGAAGTGAAGGATGCCTGGCAGCGCGAGCCGATGCTGCGCCTGCGCAAGTACCTGATCAACGCCGGTGTGTGGAGCGAACAGGAGGAAACCGCTTGGGTCGCCGAGTGCGGCGCGCGCGTGGACGAGGAAGTGAACCTGTACCTCAACACCCCGGTGCAGCCGGTCGAGGCGATGTTCGACTTCCTGTATGCCGATCCGCCGCCGGACCTGCTGGCCCAGCGTGCCCAGGCGATCGCCCTGGAGAAGCGCCATGGATGAGATCAAGAACGGCGCGCCCGGCGCGCACACCAACGCCGCCGACAGCGCTGCGGTCGCGCGCGGAGATGACAGCATGACCACCACCCCGATCACCCTCATCGAAGCCATCACCCAGGCGCTGGCCTGGGAGCTGGAACACGATCCGTCGGTGCTGGTGCTGGGCGAAGACGTGGGCGTCAACGGCGGCGTGTTCCGCGCCACTGCCGGCCTGCAGCAGCGCTTCGGCTCGGACCGCATCCTCGACACCCCGCTGGACGAAACCACCATCGCCGGCCTGACCATCGGCCTGGCCGCTCAGGGCATGAAGCCGGTGGCCGAAGCCCAGTTCGATGGCTTCATGTACCCGATGGTCGACCATATCGTCTGCCACGCCGCACGCCTGCGTTACCGCACGCGTGGCCGCCTGCACTGCCCGATGGTGCTGCGCGTGCCGTGGGGCGGTGGCATCCGCGCGCCGGAACACCACAGCGAAGCCAACGAGGCGATCTTCACCAACGTGCCGGGCCTGCGCGTGGTGCTGCCGTCGTCGCCGCAGCGTGCCTACGGCCTGCTGCTGGCCGCGATCCGCGAGCCGGATCCGGTGATCTACATGGAGCCCAAGCGCATCTACCGCCAGTACAAGGAAGTGGTCGTCAACGATGGCGAAGCCTTGCCGCTGGACGTCTGCTTCGTGCTGCGCGACGGCACCGACGTGACCCTGGTGACCTGGGGCGCGCAGGTGAAGGAAGCGCTGGAAGCGGCCGACAAGCTGGCCGGCGAAGGCATCAGCGCCGAAGTCATCGACGTGGCCACGCTGCGCCCGCTGGACTTCGCCACCATCGCCGAATCGGTGGCCAAGACCGGTCGCTGCGTTATCGTGCAGGAGGCCCCGAAGACCGCGGGCTTCGGCGCCGAGATCGCCGCGCGCCTGGCCGAGGAATCGATCTACGACCTGCTGGCCCCGGTCGAGCGCGTGACCGGCTACGACACCCACATTCCGCTGTTCCGCCTGGAAATGAAGTACCTGCCGAGCGTTGAGCGGATCGTGGCGGCGGCCAAGCGCGCGGTGGCGGCCGGCTGACATGCGGGCCCGCCTTCTGGGGGCTTACCGCAGCCAGTATCCCAACCCGCTCCGGTTCCACACCGGCCAGATCGTCGAAGTAGGTGTCCGTGACGAGGAATGGCCGGCGTTTGCCTGGGTACGCACCAACGATGGGCGCGCTGGATGGGCGCCCATCGCCTGGTTGCAGCTGCTGGACGAGGGTCGCGCCGAAGCCCTGTGCGACTACGACGCCCGCGAGCTGGATGTGGAAAGCGGCGAGATGGTGAAGCTTCATCACGAACACGGCGGGTGGTGGTGGTCCGAGCGCGCCAATGGCGCGACGGGTTGGCTGCCGGCCCGCGAACTGGAACTGCTGGAAGAGAACTGCAAATGAGCCAGACCAAGAACTTCAACCTGCCCGACCTGGGCGAAGGCCTGCCGGACGCGACCATCGTCGAGTGGTTCGTCAAGGAAGGCGATGTGATCAAGCTGGACGAGCCGCTGGTCTCGATGGAGACCGCCAAGGCCGTGGTGGAAGTGCCCTCGCCGTTCTCCGGCAAGGTGCTGAAGCTGTCCGGCGGCGCCGGCGACGTCATCCCGACCGGCTCGGTACTGGCCAGCTTCGAGCTGGACCCGAACCTGCCGCAGCGCGCTGATGGCCAGGACACCGGCCACAGCCATGGTCACGCCGCACCGGCGGCGCCGATGGCCGCACCGACTCCGCCGCCGCTGCCGGCTGCGGCCGCTCCGGTTGCCGCCGAGGACGCCAAGCCCGCCGCGGCCGAGCGCGATGATGCCGGTACCGTGGTCGGCGCCATGCAGAGCTCCAATGCCGTGCATGCCGAACAGGCGCTGGCCGTCGGTGGCGTCAAGGCTGTGCCGGCCGTGCGTGCGATGGCGCGCAAGCTGGGCGTGGACCTGAGCCGCGTGGCCGCCACCGGCAGCGATGGCGCGGTGACCATGGCCGACGTCAAGCAGGCCGCCGCCAACGGCAGCGCCAAGCTCGGGGCTGCTCTGGCGCCGGTCGCTGCCGCTGCATATGCCGCGCCGGTCCCGGCGCAGGTGTCCGCACCGGTGCAGAGCGAAGCCCGGACCCCGCTGTCTGCCGCCGGCAAGCCGATGCGCACCCAGCCGCCGGGCGTGGTCGCCAAGGGCCAGCCGGAACCGCTGAAGGGCGTGCGCCGCAACATGGCCCGCGTGATGGCCGATGCGCACAGCAAGGTCGTGCCGACCACGCTGAACGACGACGCCGACATCCACGCCTGGCTGCCGGGCAACGACGTCACCGCCCGCCTGGTGCGCGCCATCGTCGTTGCCGCACAGAAGGTACCGGCGATGAATGCCTGGTTCGACGGTGAAGCACTGACCCGCACCCTGCACGCGCAGGTGGACATCGGCATCGCCGTGGACACCGACGACGGCCTGTTCGTGCCGGCCCTGCGCAATGCCGACATGCTCGACGCACGCGGCATCCGCGAAGGCGTCAACCGCCTGCGCGAGCAGGTGGAATCGCGTTCGATCGCGGCGTCGGAACTGAGTGGCTACACCATCTCGCTGTCCAACTTCGGCATGTTTGCCGGCCGCTACGCGACTCCGGTCGTGGTGCCGCCGTGCGTGGCCATCGTCGGTGCCGGCCGTGCCCGCCACCAGATGACCCCGGTGATGGGCGGCGTGGAAGCGCACAAGGTGATCCCGCTGTCGGTCACCTTCGACCACCGCGCAGCCACCGGCGGTGAAGCTGCCCGCTTCCTGCGCGCGATGATGGACGACCTGGCGCTGGCCAGCTGATCGGCCACCTGACCGGTGGGTGCCAACCTTGGGTTGGCGCATGAAACTGACTCGTGAGTGCCAACCTTGGTTGGCACATGAATTGGAGAAACGCCGGGCACTGCCCGGCGTTTTTTTGTGCCCGCTCCACTGTAGAGCCGAGCCCATGCTCGGCTTGCTTCATGCTTTCATCCACGCATGGCGTGGATCTACTGAAAAGCGGCCGAGCATGGGCTTGTATGTTCCTCCCGGCTCCTACGCGGTATGTAGGAGCCAGGGTGGAGGGACCGTCAACATGATATCTGCGGATAGCAGCCGACAGACGAGCCGAGCGATCCCCATCCCGCACCTTAACGTCGATAA